>JAGLSL010000080.1 GCA_023135785.1 bacterium | reverse complement strand
AAATCTTGATATTTCCTGCTCATATTTTTTCTTTAATTCTTTAAGACGACCTAATTCTTCCTTAAGTACACCGTTTAAAACTTCCATTTTTAGCCCTCTTGTTATTAGACATATTTTGTTTTCGCTCAACCTGTCTGGTAACTAATTATAATTTAACAATGCGTTACCAGACATTTGCGTTGATATTATAATATGTCTGGTAACTGGAGTCAATGGAATAGTAGTAATGTGGTCATTGCGAGCCCGAATATAATGAGGGTGTGGCAATCTCGAAGATTGATTCACTTTTGATTTGATACAACATTGGACGATAGGCGACTTTTTTTGAAAGCAATATATCGTTTATAACCTAAAGCTAAACACAAACGACGCAATTCACTGGTTTGTCTTAACCGTCTGGTAACTGCTTTAGCGCTCATATCAACTTTCATGTTTTAATCCTCTTCCGAATTTTTGTCGGATTTTTCTGAATTCTTTGGTAGATTAATTATGTCAAAAGAAAGTTTAAGACCTTTTAAAACTTCTTTTGCTTCTTCAACCTGGTCTTTCTTAACCATAAGTCTTGCAGGTGCAACGAATGAGCTATATCCCAAATAATTGAAATTTTCACCTTGGAAAAAATAAGTTATACCGCCACTGTCTAATATAGACTTAATTATTGCTATATCGCCGGGATTAGAAGTAGCTAAAACCGCCGTGTAATCAATGTATTCTGTCATGATTTCCTCTTCTACTATAATTTAAAAAGTTCGTACACATCGAAACCCGTATGGCATAAATTTATAGTCTTGAAGTCCTCTGGCTCGTTTAGCACAACGGCAGTCATCAGGAATACTCATCCAATCAGCACCACGAAGCACACGATATTTTCCTTTACGCGGCCCTCTTGGATTTTTTCCAGGGCTTTTGGAATAATAACCAGAACTAAACTGGTCATTGCACCATTCCCATACATTCCCATGCATGTCATACAATCCAAATGTATTAGGCTTTTTACTCCCAACCGGATGGGCTTTGTTTTGCAAATAAGTTTCCCCCCTTAAAGAAGTCCAAGTAGGTGCGTTACTATTATGCCAAGCATATTCTTTTAATTTTTCCTTATCATCTCCACAACAATATTTCCCCATACTTCCTGCTCTACAAGCATATTCCCATTCTGCTTCCGTGGGAAGGCGGTAACCATTTTTTGAAAAATCGCATTGCCAAGTTTTTTCGTTATAACAGGGTTGTAATCCTTCCGTCTCAGATTTTTTATTGCAATACCTTGCCGCATCGTTCCAACTGACTCCCGTTACAGGCATATTTTGTCCCTGCTCGTAAATAGAACTCGGTTTCCCCGTTACCCTTTGATACTCTTCCTGTGTAACTTCATATTTATCCATATAGAAACTGTTTATATAAACCTTATGAGGAGGCCTTTCATCATAACCTTCTTTATCCGCGCCCATTACGAATTCCCCTGCAGGAATTAAAACCATTCTATCTTCTTTTGCCTTTTCTTTAGCAGGCAAAGAAAGAGATATTAAAAATGCAAAAAAGCCAAATAATACCCAGATATATTTCCATTGTCTATTCATTAGTATCATTTTTTGCCTCCTGCAGGGGCTTAACTATATCTTCTTTATCTATAGTTTTTAACAAATCATTTAATTTATCTCTATCTATCAACTCTACATTGTTAGATTTAGCTAATTCAACTGCAGAGCGAGTAAAAAAATTATTGGTAACAACCATGCCTTTATCTGCATTATAGTGTTTTATAGCGGCAACTACTTCCTGTATAGCTTTGTTAGTTATTTTATTAGTATGTTTCTTGGCTTGCACCACAATCTTTTCCCCTGCTTTGCTAATAATTAAATCTGCCCCTTGATCACCGGAAAGTTTTGTATTTGCCACTGTATAATCCATCTTTTCAAAAACATTTTTTAAGAAATGTTCAAATTCGTACCCCGTAAGCCTGTCAATTTTCTCACTAGATACAGTAATGGATTTTTTAGATGTAATACCTGCTTCAAACTCAGCCATTTCGATTTCTTCCTTAGTTTGTTCCAAAATTTTATCTATTTCCCTTGGGTTGAAGTCCACCTGATTTTCTTTAAGGATGTCAATGAAGAACTCTTTATGGTTTAAGTATTCTTCAGCATATGATTTAATGAAATTTTCGCAATATTCTCGCAAGTTTCTTGGCATATTGGATGTAATTTTCTCTTTGAAGTTCTCATATTCAACTAACATTTTTATCTCTATTTCATCAAATTGAAACCCCTTTGAATTGAGTAAATTTTGTAGCTTGGTTAATTCTTTGGGCTCAATTATTCCTTCTTCATCGTATTTGTTTTTATAATATCTTGCAAAATTCACTAAATATTTATAAGACTCACTTGATGCGAAACGCTTTTTCTGTTCGTCAAATTTCCCTATTTTTTCTATCATTTTCCGAGTACTCTCCTGGGCATTAATTGTAGAAACAATTATTATGATAACGGGCACGCCAATAAATAAAGCCAGTGGTATCAAGAGTATCTTCCAAAATAGTGGTCTGTTAAAGTCAAACAGAAAAGGCAAAGACATTATATAAATTAGAATGACCGTAAAAATAAATGCAAAACATCCTGTCCCTGTATCTGATTTTTTAGCCATTGTTTAAAAATATTTAGAAATAATCCTGTAAAATTTACTTCAACAGTTTAGCTTTTGGACAATGCCAGATGTTAATATATCAAAATAGTAAAGAACTAGAATTCGATTTCACCTCTTAAAAATTTCTCTGCTCTGCTCTTTAGGTCAATTCGTAAATGTTTAAATTTACCTTCTTTCGTAACCTCTGTCGGCATTGTTTTAATGTAGCCACGACCATGAAGTTCCTCTAATTCGTTTATTATTTTTTTCTCAGGAACTCCCAATGCATTTGCTAAAATTTTACTGTCGACTCTTCGCCTAAGTTTCAGAACAGGATCCGCACTTGAAAGCTGATTAATTTTTCCCAAAATTTCTCGTGCTCTCTTTTCTTCCATCTTGTCTCCCTCCTTCCATTTTCGTTCTATTATTTCTCTCTAACTGACTTCATCAACAAATCTGTTGGAATCCAGCCCTTCCAAGACACAGCACCTCCTGATTTCTTTATCACATATACTCTTGTAGAAAGAATGCCAACATAATCAACTTCAATCTCGTCTCCCTTATTGAGGATAGTAACCAGATTTTCTGTAAATCCCGACATGCTTGTTGGGACGTCTTTAGTTTTTAGAACACCAATATCATCATCTGTTATGACGTAAATCTTCCCTGAATATAGAAAAGTCGATTCACTATTGGTATAAGTAGGAGTATACAAAGAAGAGTTTTCTGGAATTTCAAATAAGGAGAAACACCCATTTATAAGCGTAATTACTCCAATAGTTATAATTACTATAATTATGATTCCTATTGTGATTGCCTGTTTCTCACTCTTTTCACTTATGTTTTTTAGAACTTCTTCTATTTTTTGTTTTTCTTCTGGAGTTGATGACATAGCGTTCTCCTTTTTATCTTATTTCTTTGACCTTTTCATCCTCATTTCTTAATCTCTTAACCAATTCTTTAATTTGTTCTAGGGAACTGGGATATCCTGGTGTATTTACTATTTTTAATCCTTCATCTCCATAATTTTCTTTTATCTTTTGTTCTATATTATGAACACCCTCTAAATTTTTCAGTGTTCTGAAAATTTTCTTATGGAGAGGAGTAGAAAAATTGCTTTCATTAAGCTCATCTAACGCTGTAGCATATGCTTTGGCTGTTGAGGATTTTTCAAGCCATTTACCTAATAGATATTCTTTTATGCCTGTAAGTATTTTACGTTCATCCAACAATCTATTCATCTTTTCCTCCTCATTTTATAATCATAATTTTTATCAAAGTCAATAGTTCCGAATAAATTGGTAACTTCTAATTGTTTTGCATGGGTCAAGTATTCGTTTACCATATTCCTATATCCCTCCCTCAACATTACAGAATATCGTCCAATTTTAGCATTATTAATTAATGCGTTATCTATTCTTACAACAGACATTACTTCTATGAGCGAGGAAGTTAGAAAAACTTCGTCGCAGGATTTCAGGAAATCTACATTTACCCCATTAGAAATAGTCCCGACGTTACGTCGGGACGTACAATTATCTAAAGGCGACCTATTTCTAACGGG
>JAGLSL010000079.1 GCA_023135785.1 bacterium | reverse complement strand
CTCTGTTAGCTTCTGCCATTTTATGCATATCTTCTCTTTTCTTCACGCTAGATCCTTCTTTTTTATGAGCTTGCATTATTTCCTCTGCTAATTTTGCCTCCATAGCTTTACCTTTCCTGCCTCTTGCATAATTAATAATCCATCTCATTCCTAAAGCAATGCTTCTATCTGGTCTAACTTCTATCGGGACCTGATAAGTAGCGCCTCCAATTCTTCGCGCCTTAAGTTCTACTTTAGGCTGGACATTCTTTAAAGCTTTTTTAAAAACTTCCAAAGGAGGTTCTTCTTTTACTTTCTGCTCAATTATGCTAAAAGCTCCATAAACTATATCTTCCGCTTTACTCTTTTTACCATCAAACATTATTTTATTGATAAATTTTGCAATCAAAGTATTGCGGTATTTGGTATCTACCTGTGCTATTCTTTTCTTTGCCCCTTTTTTTCTACCCATATTTATTCCTCGCTCTGCTCGGATAAATCCGAAATCCTAATATCGAAACTCAAAACAACTTCTAAATCCAAATTCCCAAAATCCCAAACAGTTTTGAATTTCGAATTTTTTAATATTTATCCTTTTTTAGTTCCATATTTTGAACGCGATTGTTTTCTATTTTCTGTGCCACCTGCGTCCAATACTCCTCGCACTATGTGATATCTTACGCCCGGCAAATCTTTAACTCTGCCGCCTCTAATAATCACAATGGAATGCTCCTGCAAATTATGTCCTTCCCCTGGTATATAAGCAGAAATTTCTTTGCCCGTAATTAAACGAACTTTGGCAACCTTCCTCAATGCTGAATTGGGTTTCTTCGGAGTCATAGTAAAAACTCTTGTACACACTCCCCTTTTTAGCGGAGAAAGTCCCAATGCAGGGGCTTTACTTTTTCTTTTAAGACGATTCCTACCTTTTTTTACTAGTTGATTAAGTGTCGGCATTTTTTATCACCTCAATTTCCCTGTATTTTTGTAAACCTGTTCCTGCAGGGATTAGTTTACCAATCATTAGGTTTTCTTTCAAGCCCTTAAGCTCATCTTTTCTTCCAAAAATTGCTGATCTGGTCAAAACTCTGGGAGTCTCCTGGAACGAAGCCGCAGATATAAATGACGGGGAAGCCAAAGAAGCTTTAGTAATTCCCAGAACAAGCGGACGACCTTTTGCGGGCTTCTTGCCAGAAGAAATGACTCCTTCATTTTCTTTCTGGAATTCCGATTTTTCCACTTGTTCTCCCCATAAGAAAGACGTATCTCCCGGGTCTTCTATTTGAACTTTCATAAGCATCTGTCTGATAATAATTTCTATGTGTTTATCGTTTATTTTGACTCCTTGCAATCTATAAACTTCTTGTATTTCATTAAGAAGATATTGTTGCAACTTTCTTTCCCCTTCAATTCTCAAAATTTCCTGAGTTACAGCAGGACCATCAGTTAATTTCTGTCCGGCAGCAACCCAATCCCCAACATCTACTTCAATATGCTTGCCATGTGGAACAGCATATCTTCTTGTTTCATTTGACCCCTCAATAACAATATCTCTGACACTGCCTTCCATAACGATTTCTTTAATGTTTCCATCTATTTCTGTCACAACAGCAGGATTCTTGGGTTTTCTGGCTTCAAATAATTCTGCTATTCTGGGCAGTCCCCCAGTAATATCCGTTGCTTTTACGACTTCACGAGGTGTTTTTGCAAGAAGAGTTCCAATTTCTATTTCCTCATCCACATTAACCGTTATATGCGCGTTTGTAGGCAAAGGATAATATCTGACCTGACCAGAATAATCATCCCCGTCTCGACTCGCCGTCTTTGACGATGCGGGTCTTACTATTATCTGCGGATGTAACGCTCCGCGATGTTCAATAACAACCTTTTCTACGATATTGGTCTCTCGATTTAATTCTTCTTTCATCGTCAGACCTCTAATAAGGTCTTTGAATTCAACTTTTCCTTTTATTTCAGAAAGTAATGGACGAGTGTAGGGATCCCAACGAGCTATAACCTCTTTTGCTTTTACTTTCTGACCATCGCTGACTTCAAGAAAACTTCCTACATTTATTGAATAATTTTCTATTTTATTGCCTTCTTCATCTTCTAATAAAATACGGCCATTCCTATTTAAAACCAGCAATTTCCCATCGCTATTCTTTGTTACATTTAAGTTTTGGAATCTTATAACACCATCTGTTTGGGCAGTATAATGCGTTTCTCCCACTATTCTTGAAGCTGTACCTCCTATATGGAAAGTTCTAAGCGTAAGCTGCGTTCCCGGCTCGCCGATAGATTGAGCCGCCATTATTCCAACTGCTTGCCCCAAAGCAACCTTTGTTCCGGTAGCCAAGTCTTTTCCATAACACTTTACGCAGATACCTTCTTTACTTTGACATGTTAAAACCGAACGGATAGAAACTTCTTCTATACCTGCCTCTTGGATTGCATCCGCAATTTCTTCGGTTATTTCATCGCCAGCTTTTGCAATAATTTCATCCAACAAAGGCAATTTTATATCGTCTATCGTTGTCCTTCCAATAATTCTTTCTTTGAGAGGAATGAAATTTCTTCCGCCTAATTCCAATGGTTTTGCAATTATTCCATTTACCGTGCCGCAATTTTCTTCTCTTACTATTACATTCTGAGCAACATCCACCAATCTTCTCGTCAAATAACCCGCTTGAGCTGTTTTCAAAGCAGTATCAGCCAAACCTTTTCTCCCGCCGTGAGTCGATATGAAATATTCCAAAACAGATAGACCTTCCCTAAAGTTTGTAGTAATCGGGAATTCAATAATTTCTCCCACAGCTCCCGTCAATTGTTTACGCGGACGAGCTATTAACCCTCTCATTCCTCCCAATTGTCTTATCTGTTGAGCACTACCTCGCGCTTCAGATTCCATTGCTAGAAGAACAGGATTAAAGGGATGTTTCTTCAATTCCGAAAACATATTTTGAGCAACTTCATCACCAACACGACTCCAAACATCCAACAGCTTGTTGTATCTTTCTCCGTAGGTAATAATTCCTTCGTGATATTGTCTTTCAATTTTCCCTACTTCTTTGCGAGCTTTTTCGATCTTTAACCACTTATCAGGCGGGACTAAAATATCGGTTATACCTATCGAAAGTCCACCCATCGTTGCATAATGAAAACCAAGTTCTTTCAAGTTATCAAGTAACTCACAAGTTGCTTTCTTGCCAAATTGTTTAACATATGAATCAACGAAAGAGGATAATTTACTCTTAGTCATCCCTTCATTCACAAACTCCAAACCATCAGGCAAGACTTCGTTAAAGATAGCTCTTCCCGTAGTGGTTTTCAATTTATTGCTTTTTGTATGTAATCTAAAACGCTCGGGGGTTCTTAATAGCATCGGAGTATGAAGTTTTATTTCTCCTAATTCATACGCGAACTTCGCTTCTTCTGTGCTGGAGAAAAATCTCAAATTCTCTTCCTTGATTGTTTGGTCTGCTTTGCCGGAAACAACCGAGCTTGAATCCATCTTTGTTAGATAATATAAACCCCACACCATATCTTGAGACGGAAGTAATATTGGAGATCCATCTGAAGGACGGAACAAATTATTTGTCGACAGAATAAGCATTTCAGCTTCAAGAAGTGTCTCCATAAATAAAGGGACATGAACACTCATCGTGTCTCCGTCAAAGTCAGCGCCAAAAGCAGCGCACACCATCGGATGCAATTTTATCGCTTTACTCTCGGTAAGTTTGGGTCTAAAAGCTTGAATTCCCAATCTATGCAAAGTAGGCGCGCGATTTAAAAGCACAAAATGGTTCTTCACTACTTCCGACAACGCTTCCCAGACTTCTACGGTGCGTCTTTCCATTAATTTTTTGCCTGCTTTTATGGTATGGAAATAACCCTTTTCTTTTAAATATTTTATTATGAAAGGTTGGAATAATTCCAAAGCCATTTCTTTTGGAATACCACATTCGTCTAATTTCAGCTTTGGATCCACAACAATTACAGACCTACCCGAATAATCAACTCTCTTACCAAGTAGATTTTGACGGAAACGTCCCTGCTTACCTCCAAGTGTATCAGCCAAAGATTTTAGAGGTCTTCCTTGAGTTCCACCTACAACAACTCTGCCCCTCCTACCATTATCAAAAAGCGCATCAATAGCTTCCTGCAACATTCTTTTTTCATTTCTTAAAATTATTTCGGGTGCATCAAGTTCTATTAATCTCTTTAGTCTGTTATTTCTATTGATGACTCTGCGATATAAATCGTTTAAATCTGAGCTTGCAAATCCGCCCTTATCCAGAGGAACAAGAGGTCTTAAGTTCGGAGGAATAACGGGTATTCGGTCTAAAATCATCCAATCCGGAGAATTACCCGAAGTCATAAACGCTTCTACTATTTTTCTTCGCTTGTTTATTTTTCTTCTCGCCACTTGAGATGAAGTGCCCTTCTCTTTTTTCTGTAACCCGTCGCGTAATTTTTCCAAATTCAGTTCCTGCAATAAACGTTTTACAGCCGGGGCACCCATTCCTACTTCAAAAGTATCTCCATATTTTTGTCTATATTCTTCAAGTTCCGAATCGGTTAAAATTTGTTGTCTTGCCAAAGAAGTTTTTCCCGGCTCAAAAACAACCCAGGAATCATAATAAATAAGTTTTTCCAAGTTAGGCAGAGTCATATCCAAAAGCGTTCCCATAACAGAAGGAATAACCCTAAACATCCATATATGCGCTACAGGAGCAACAAGTTCAATATGCCCCATCCTATCGCGCCTTACACTGGATTCCGTAACTTCAACGCCGCATCTGTCGCAAACAACCCCTTTATGTTTTATTTTCTTATATTTACCACAATAACATTCCCAATCTTTAGTTGGACCAAATATTTTTTCGCAGAAAAGTCCGCCTTTTTCGGCTCTGAAAGTGCGATAATTCACAGTTTCAGGCTTTTTTACTTCTCCTTTTGACCAAGACCTTATTAACTGAGGCGAAGCCAATCCCAGTCCGACACTTTTTATTTCGGAAACCTCATTTTTTCTTTCTTTATTTAACCACTGCCAATTACTGCTATCCCACGTTGATTCCTTATCCTTTTCTATTTTAAAATCAAGACAAAGACCTTGCAGTTCTTTTACTAAAACATTAAAAGACTCCGGGATTCCCGAAGTTAAAGTATTTTCGCCTTTGACAATTGCTTCATAAGTTCTAGTCCTTCCTTCTATGTCATCACTTTTTACTGTTAACATCTCTTGAAGAATATGCGCGGCTCCATAGGCTTCTAAAGCCCAAACTTCCATCTCTCCAAATCTTTGTCCTCCCATCCGAGCTTTACCACCTAACGGCTGTTGTGTAACCAAGGAATAAGGACCAATAGATCTAGCGTGAATTTTATCTTCAACCAAATGGTCAAGTTTAAGTACATATATATAACCGACTGTTATCTTATGGTTAAACGGTTCGCCTGTTCTCCCGTCAAATAAAACAGCCTTACCATCTTCAGGTAAATTGGCTTCTTTCAAACAGTTCTGTATTTCTTCTTCTGTTGCTCCATTAAATACAGGAGTTATAGCTTCAAAACCCAAAGCTTTTGCCGCCCATCCCAGATGCGTTTCGAGAAGCTGTCCCAAATTCATTCTGGAAGGAACACCTAAAGGATTTAGAACAATATCTACTGGCGTTCCATCGGAAAGATACGGCATATCTTCTTCAGAAAGAACCTTAGCGATTACTCCCTTATTCCCGTGACGTCCAGAAAGCTTATCTCCTTCTTGAAGTTCTCTTTTGCTAGCTACATATACCTTTACTAATTTAACAACTCCAGGAGATAATTCTTCTACCTGAATATAATCTTTTATTTCTTGCGCAGCTTCTTTTTCTATAGCTTTCTTTCTTTCTGAAAACTCCTCCAAACAATCACCCAGTTTTTCGTTTGTTTTCGCATCTTTTACTTTTATACTCTTTAATGTTTTAAAGTCGAGTTGGTTTAACAAGTTTGCCGACAAGATTCCTCCAGCTTTTATTTGCAGTTCTTTGTCACTTTTCGAGGAATTCGTTTTATTAGCAGGTTTAATTTTAACTGCCTTCTGACTTTTTTTATCCTTAATAATTTCCCTGATTTTACTCAACGCTTCCATCTCTAAACTTTCCAACAAAGCGTCTTTTTTTCTTTTAATGGATTGCACCTCTGAGGAACTGTCCTTTAATCGCTTCTTATCTTCTTCTTCTCTGGAAAAGATTTTAGTATCTATTACGACGCCTTCAGTGCCAGGCGGGATTTTCATAGAGGTATTAAGCACATCACCGGCTTTTTCTCCAAAGATAGCTCTAAGCAATTTCTCTTCAGAAGTAAGCACAGACTCGCCTTTTGGCGTAACCTTGCCCACAAGAATATCACCAGCCTTTACATAGGCACCTATTCTTATTACACCATCACTACCTAAATCCTTTAAAGCCTCTTCGGAAACATTGGGTATATCCGGAGTAATTTCTTCTCTACCTAATTTCGTTTCCCTACATTCAACTTCAAATTCTTCTATGTGAATTGATGTATAGGCATCTTCCTTAATTATTTTCTCCGAAACTAAAATAGCATCTTCAAAGTTATATCCTTCCCAAGGCATGAAAGCTACCAACATATTTCTGCCCAAAGCTAATTTCCCATTTTTTATAGCAGGACCATCAGCTAAAATATCTCCTTCTTTCACTTTTTGTCCCAATTTAACTATGGGTCTTTGATGAACACATGTGGATTGATTTGACCTTATAAAATTTTTCAAAGGATAGTAATCCGTCTCATCTAAAAGCAAATCTTCCCCGCCTCGACTCGCCGTCTTTGGCGAGGCAGAGGATTTAGCACCAGAAACTACTCTTACTATTATGCTATCGCCAGAAACACTATCTATGATACCGTCTCTCTTTGCTAAAACTGTTGTTCCCGATTCCTTCGCCACTACCTGCTCCATTCCCGTCTGAACCAAAGGAGCTTGGGGATTCATAAGAGGAACAGCTTGCCTCTGCATATTGGAACCCATTAAAGCTCTGTTGGAATCATCGTGTTCTAAAAATGGGATTAAACAAGCAGATATGGAAAGTGTTTGAGTCGGATCTACATCCATGTAGTTAACATCTGCGCTAGGCATAAAATGGTAATCGCTTTTATATCTTACCAATGCTCTATCGGTCGCTAAATATCCTTTCTTATCAACCTGCGCATTCGCCTGAGCTATAATAAATTTATCTTCTTCATCGGCCGTAAGATAATCAACATTATTCGTAACCTTTTTGTTCTCCACTTTTCTGTAAGGCGCTTCCAATAAGCCCAAACTATTTATGCGAGTATAAGTAGCCAAAGAGGTTATCAATCCAATGTTTTGGCCTTCAGGAGTTTCTATTGGACAAATACGACCATAATGAGTAGGATGAACGTCTCTTACTTCTATTCCGGCTCTTTCCCTAGTTAAACCTTCAGGACCTAAGGCAGACAATCTTCTTTTATGAGTCAATTCAGCCAACGGATTGGTTTGATCCATGAATTGAGAAAGTTGGGATGAAATGAAAAATTCCATTAAAGAACTATTTATGAGTCGGGGATTTATCAATGTATGAGGCATTAAATCTTCCGCTTTGCCCATAAGCAATCTTTCGTGAATCGAGCGAGTAAGTTTAATAAACGAGGGACGAAGTTGATTCTCCATTAACTCCCCGATACTTCTAACTCTACGATTACCGAGACGGTCAATGTCATCTACATTAGATTTACCCATTTGTAAATTAATCAACTCTTTTACTACAGCAACTATATCGGTAATAGTCAAAACTCGCTTGGATAGAGGAACGTCTAAGTTTAATCTTGTATTTAATCTATGTCTTCCAATCTTGCCCAAATCAAATCTTGTCTTATCAAACAAAATCCCTCGCAAATAAGTTTCAGCAGTATTTGATTCGAAAGGTGTACCTGATCGTATACGAGAATAAATTTGAGTTAACGCTTCTTCTTTGCTCTGCGTGCGATCTTTCCTAAGAGTATTTATTATCAACGCAGTAGCGTCTTTATCTTTTATAATTTTTATTTTGTGCATACCAAAAGAAGAAAGAGTTTTAAGCAAAAGTAGAGAAATTTCTTGTTTACTTTCGGCTATTTTTTGTCCCGTTTTTGCGTCAACTACATCTTCCGCCAATATTTGCCCTATTAACTTTTTATCAAAACCCTTTTTAGTTAAATTTATTTCCTCTATTTCACAGAAAAGCTTTATTATATCTGCATCTTTTGGATAGCCTAAAGCCCTAAAAATCACCGTGCCCAACATTCTTCTACGCGGACCTATTACACCATATAAGAGATCGTTATTGTCGGTCTCAAATTCCATCCAAGTGCCTCTGTCCGGAACTATTCTTGCAACAAAAATTTCTTTGCCTTTCTTTTGCCCACCAGACTCAAAAAATGCTCCAGGAGAACGATGTAATTGACAAGCAATAACCCTTTCTATACCATTTATAATAAAAGTTCCTCTCTGCGTCATAACAGGAAAATCACAAAGATAAACTTCCTCTTCTCTAGTGCTTTCTACTTCTAATCCTTTCTTAACTTCGCCACGCTCCACAGACTTACGTCTGGTAGATATAGGAACAGGATTTTTATAAATACTAAGCTTTAATTTTAACTTCAGAGGGAAAGAATAGGTAATGCCTCTTCTTATACATTCCGCAACACTATAATGAGGACTACCCATAGTGTAACTTCCAAACTCGAGAGAAAATTTCCCATTGCTGGCAATAATCGGAGACAATTCATTAAGGAGAGATTGCAACCCTTCATTCTTTCTTTTTAAAGGGAGCGCATCAGATTGAAGAAAAGAATTAAAAGATTGATTCTGTATCTCCACTAAATTGGGTAATCCCATCACTAAAGGGATCTTTTTAAAATTTCTTACATTAGTAGATGTAAGCATACGCGCTTTTTCCTCCCTTTTTACCTACTCGCTTCGCAAGCAAGCGGGTTTGATTAAAAAATCAATATCACGCCAAATTCCCTTTAAATTAAAAACCAAGGGGAAACATCAGGGACACCCGCCCGCTTCGCAAGCAGGTGGGAATGTGATAATTATTTATCTACTTAACTTCTACCACCGCACCAACAGCTTCCAACTTTTTCTTCATATCTTCTGCTTCTTCTTTGGAAACATTTTCTTTTACAGTTTTTGGTGCACTTTCTACCAAATCCTTAGCTTCTTTCAATCCAAGATTAGTGAAACTTCTGATTTCTTTTATTACTTGGATTTTTTTATCTCCTGTAGAAGAAAGTATTACGGTGAAGGATGTTTTTTCTTCTTCAGCAGCCTGCTGTTGACCTGACCCAGAACCAGCTGAAGCGACAACTTGAGGAACAGCTTGAATTGCAGAAACTCCGAATTCACTTTCCAAGTTCTTTACTAATTCGGAAAGTTCTATAACGGTCAAATTCTTAATGCCTTCTATAATTTCCTCTCTACTCAATTTGACCTTCGTAGACTTTGATTGTTCTTTGGGTTTTACCTGTTGTTCTTTATCTGCTTCCTTCTTGGACATCTTTGTTCCCTCCATCTTGAACGTTCTGATTGTTGTCAGAACTATTTTTAATTGAATTTATCACACTTACCAGACTGAAAATCATCTGGTGCAAATAACTAACTAAATTTGCCACTGGGGCATTTAAATTGCCAACAACATTGGTCAACAACTGCGTTTTACTTGGAAGAGCTGCGATTTTCTTTAAATTCTCATCGCTAACTATTTCGCCCTCTATTATGCCACCTTTCAATATCAAAGCTTGATGCTGTTTTGAAAAAGATACGAATGCTTTCACAAGCGACGTCGGGTCTTCCGGTAAAAATGCAATTGCACAAGGACCTGAAATAAATTGGTTAATTCCCTCTCTACCACTTTTGTCAATAGCCTTGAGAGTTATAGTGTTTTTTACTACTTTATATTCTCCATTTCCTTCTCTTGCTAATTGTTGAATATTCGACATCTCTTGAGCGCTTAAACCTTTGAAATTTGTAAATACTATGGATTTTAAGTTGCTCAATCTATCAACTAAAAAATTTAAACTCTCTTGTTTTGCTTTTTTATCCATGAGATTCTTACAATTTAGGAATATCTGCAAATTGTTTAGTATCAATTCTTATCGAAGGCCCCATTGAAGTAGATATGTAAGCTTTGTTTATATAAGAGCCCTTGGAACTGTGAGGTTTTTCTTTTAATATTGCTTTTATCAAAGTAGCTATATTTTCCATCAAATCAGAAGCAGAAAAAGAACTTTTTCCAATAACAAGATGCAAATTCCCAAACTTGTCATTGCGAAATTCCACTCTGCCTAATTTCATCTCTTTAATAATTTTCCCCAAATCATTAGACACGGTTCCTGTTTTTGGCGAAGGCATTAAACCTCGAGGACCCAAAACCTTGCCCGCCTTAGCCAACTTTTTCATCATGTCGGGAGTAGTAACCACAGAATCAAAATCTAGCCAACCTTTTTGTATCTTTTCTATTAATTCATCTCCTCCAACAAAATCTGCCCCTTCTTTTTTTGCATCACTTGCTTCTTTGCTTTCGGCAATGGCCAAAATTCTAATCTTTTTGCCTATACCCTTTGGCAACGTTACAGCTCCTCTGACTTGCATATTTTGATTACTCGCGTCAATACCCAGCTTAATAGCCAAATTCACTGTTTCGTTGAACTTAACTTTTGGTGTTTCTTTGATTATGCCAATAGCTTCGTCAAGAGAATACAGTTTATCTGTATCAATTTTTTGATTTATCTCTTTATACCTCTTACTTCTCTTCTTCATAAAATTCTCACCATCTATATTAATCAAGTCTGATTGGATCTGCGAATCTCAAAATCGTGATTATATATGTTTTTCTAAAATTTTGCCAGCTTTTTTATTTCTATTTTCTTTTCCACTAAGAAGAACTGTCAGCTTCCACTTCTATTCCCATATTCCTAGCAGTGCCTTCTATTATTTTTACTGCTTTAGAAATATCAGGAGCGTTCAAGTCCTTCATTTTTATTTTTGCAATTTCTTCCAATTGTTTTCTCGTAACTTTTCCAACTTTATTTTTATTAGGTTCAGAGGACGCTTTAGCTATCCCAACTGCTTTTTTAAGTAAAATCGCTGCCGGAGACGACTTTGTAATAAAAGTAAAAGACCTGTCTT
>JAGLSL010000078.1 GCA_023135785.1 bacterium | reverse complement strand
CAGAACAAGTTCGGTTCAGGGCAGGAAATATCCGTAGAAGAAGTTGCGGAATTGGCGGGAACAATTCCATACGAAATTGTGTGTATGATAGGGAAGAATGTAAAAAGAATTTATAAAAAATAAAAAAATGGAAATACAATGGATATACAGTAGAAATACAGTTGATATAAGTTGTAAAAAATAAGAACTTTGACAATGTATTTCAAAGTGTTTTCAATATACAACATAAGGAGACCATTTTGAACTTAGAACAATTATTAGACGATAAATACACAAAAGGATATGCAGACCTGCATCTGCATACGGTCTATTCAGACGGCGAATATACACCGCAAAGTATTGTGCAAAAAGCTTTATCGGAAAAATTTCGCGCGATTGCGATAACAGACCACGACACAGTTGACGGTGTTGCCTCTGTCATTAAAGAGGCAGGCGAAAAAATAGAAATAATACCCGGAATAGAATTATCCGCAGGAGTCCAAAAAGAAGATAACACTTCGGAAGAAACACATATTGTCGGATTATTCATAGATTATAAAAATCCTGAATTTTTAGAAATTCTAAAAGGGTTATCTTTGGGAAGAAAAGACAGAATGAACGATATGATGAAAAAATTAGGCGAGATGGGGATGCCTATTACAATGCAGGAAATAGAAAAATTCAAAACAAAAGATGTCGTTGGAAGACTTCATCTTGCGCAGGCAATGGTTGAAAAGGGTTATGTAAAAAATACAAATGAAGCGTTCGACAAATTTATCGGCGATGACAAACCCGCTTATGCAAACAGAAGCCGTCTTTCTTCAAAAAGAGCAATATCCTTAATAAAGGAAGTCGGAGGCATTCCGATAATCGCCCATCCCCACCTATTAAAAAATGACAGCATTATTGCCCAATTAATAGAAGAGGGAATTGAAGGAATTGAAATTTATTTTGCCGACAACGGGACAAATCCTCAATCCAAATATACTGAAATAGCCAAAAAACACAACCTTTTAATATCCGGCGGTTCGGACTGCCACGGACTTACAAAAGGGAAAATATTATTGGGAAAAGTAAAAGTTCCCTACCAAGTGATTGAAGCAATGAGAGAATTTATAAGAAAAAGATAAGCATGTCATTGCGAGCCAAAGGCAAAGCAATCTTGCTTTTTTGAGATTACTTCGTCGCAACCTTATCGCAATGACAAAAAGGTATTTTCAGATGCAAACAAACATCTTGCGTGTTGTATCAAATTTGGGAACAGGCGGGGTTCAGAGAAGATTGGCTTCGCTACTTCCTTATATCAATAAAGAAAAATTCAATATCACTATATGCTCTTTTAAAGACGGTCCCCTCAAAAACACTTTAGTCGAAAAAGGATATAAAGTTTTTATAATTAAGAGGATGTTTAAGTTTGACCCAATGTGCATAATCCGTTTGTTCAAACTAATAAAACAAGAAAAAATACAAATAGTCCACACACATACACATAAACCCAATACAACCGCGCGCATAGCCGCAATATTAGCCAGAGCCCCTATCATCATTGCCAACGAACATAATGTAGATGAATGGAAAAGCGCCTTCCAGAAAATGATAGATTGTTTATTATGCCGTTTCACCGACATAATAATAGTAGTATCAACAGGCGTTCAAAAATTTTGCCAGTCAACAGGTATTCCGTCCTGCAAATTCCGCCTTATTTATAACGGTGTTGAAGTTGATAAATTCAAGAACAAAAATTTCCGAGAGATAAAAAGGAAAGAATTGGGCATAGATGAAAAAACTTTAGTAATAGGAACAATCGGGAGAATACATCCCCAGAAAGGCCATGAATTTTTAATACAAGTAGTCGAAAAATTACTAGCAGAGCATCAATCGCTTATATTTTTAATAATCGGTGAAGGCTATTTAAAAGAAGAATTTATACTCAAAGTAAAAGCCCTGAACTTGAGTAAAAACATTTTATTTTTAGGTGAAAGAGAGGATATACCCGAACTATTGTCCTGTATGGATATATTCGTCCTTCCCTCAATAAGAGAAGGCTTCCCTAATACTATTCTGGAAGCAATGGCTTCATCCCTACCCGTTGTAGCCACCAACGTAGGAGGAGTAAGAGAATTAATCATACCCGATGAAACCGGTTTTATAGTTCCTCTTCAACCCGTTAGAAATAAAATTTCTAACGGGTCAGTGGACATACCTGCGTTATATGAGAACTTATCAAAATTGATAAAGGATAAAGAATTAAGAAATAA
>JAGLSL010000077.1 GCA_023135785.1 bacterium | reverse complement strand
CAATAGAATCCAATTGCAAAAAAAGCTAATTGTATCTCTACAAGACAGTGTTTCATCCTTACAGAACACAGTCAATTCTTCGACAGAGACCATCAATCTGGCAAGAGATGAAATCAGTTTTCTAAGAACGCTTGCTGCTCAGCTTAAAAAAGAAGTAGCCAAAGCAATAGCAGAAAAAGAAAAAGCCGAAAAGGAATTGATAGAAGCGAAAAATAGAAATGAAAAATTAAATGCCGAGTTAAAAGCGGAAAAGGCAAGAAACGCCATATTAACCGAACAGTTAAAAACACAGCAACCACAAGGTATGGGTACAACAATACCAGAAGGAGCATCTTTGGAGGTCATGGTATCAAAATTGGCGCAGAAACTTAAAGAAACCGAAAACAAACTTTCAATCTCAGAAAATAGGCTTGATACACTTGAATCTCTAGGGATACTGCTGGAAAGGGAATCCATAGTACAATCAGGAGAAGGAACCCCTCAAGTTGTAAAAGAAATTGAAGGCAAAATCATAGACATTGAACCAAATGGTATCGTATCTGTTAACTTCAAAGGTAGCCTTAAACCTCAAAAAGGAACCACTTTCTATGTAATAGATTCTAATCATGTAAAAGCAAAGTTAGTTCTTAAGGATATCTACAATACTCTCATGGTTGCCCAAATGGATATCGAAAATCTTGATTACAATATCAAGAGCGGAGACAAAATAAAATTAATTCTTTGGACTGAGAAATAACTCCGATATAAATCAAAATAGGAGGAACGATGAAAGAAGAGCTTTTAACAGAAGAGGAAACGCTAAAGCTTCTAAAAATAAATAAAGTTCAGTTAGAAAATTATGTAAAAGAAAATAAGTTGTCACCCTTATATCAAGAAAGCGTAAGAAAATTTAAATTAAACGAGATTTCTAAAATAACTGTAGAACCATCGGCAACACCACCTGTGACGCCTATAAAAGAAGAACCATCATTCATCAAGACACAAAAAGAAGGCTCAACCAGAGTAATTGAACCTCCAAAAGAAGTAACTAAAATAGGCATAACTAGAACAGGTTCAAAGGGCTCTACTTTTGAAGTCGAACAAGGAGCGGAACAATTCTTACAACTTAAAAAAACATCTCCGCATGATCAAGGAAATTTGACTGCGATTTTGTTAATTGTAGCTTTTATAATTTCTGCTTTCTCTATCTTTACGCTCACTTTCACACTGCAAGGGAAGGAATTGCCACAGATAAATAAAGTCATGAGCAGTCTAGGAGCAATTTTACCAATAGATAAAGAAGAAACCGAAAAAATTGAAGGCCAAACAAATTCGCTTATTCGTTCTGCCCAACAAGCTAAAACAAAAGCAGAGACCTTGATAAAAGAAATCGAAGAATTCATAAATATAAAAATTTAATCTCCATAAAAATTGAATTTTCTTATTCTTAATTGAAATGTCCGCCTAATGAAAAAATTCTTGAAAGGGCTAAAATTTGCTCTTATTGAAGGTTATATCTGCTTATATCGTTTTACTTGGCTCGGTTGTTTTTCATGAGTATTTCCACGCATGGATGGGACAAAAATTAGGAGATAATAGCCCTCCTCTACTTGCTCGATTGACTTTGGATCCAAGACCTCATATTGATGTCTTCGGTACATTAGTGCTACCTCTCATTGCATTAATAAGCCAAAGCCCTTTTTTAATTGGATGGGCAAAACCTGTTCCTATAAATCCATACAATCTAAAAAATCCCAAAAAGGACATGATTTTAATTGGGATATCAGGTCCTTTAACCAATTTTATCCTTGCATTTTGTTTTACTATTTTATTTAAAACAGGACTACTACCTCCACATTCTTTAGCGGAATCCTTCGTGGCATTTGCCATACTTTTAAATTTAATACTCGGGATATTTAATCTTATTCCATTGTCACCGTTAGACGGTTCCCATATATTAGCCGGACTTTTATCAGATGAAGCCGAAAGACAATATATGAAAATCCAACCTTTTGCAATATACATTCTCCTCTTTATGTTTTTAACTGGTATGCTACGATTTATTATATTACCTGTTGTTTACATTTGGACAAACTTGTTCAATATTAATTTCATTACCCCTGCACTTAGTTTGCTCGGCAGATAAATATGACATACAGTGTAAAATTGGAATCTTTTGCAGGGCCCCTTGACCTGCTTCTGCATTTAGTAAGAAAAAACGAATTGGATATTTTCAAGATACCGATTGCGCAGATAACAGATGAATATTTAAAATATATAGAATTGGTCAAAGAACTCAATCTGGACATAGCAGGAGAATTCATAGTATACGCTGCCACGCTCATGTATCTTAAATCAAGAAATCTTTTACCCGTCGAGCAAAAAACCGAAGAAGAAATATTGGATGAAGAAAGACAACTTCAGGAATTAAAAGAAAAACTAGCTGAATATGAAAGATTTAAAGATTTGGCGCAACAATTAGAACAACGTCAACACAACGAGAAACAACTGTTTGCAAGGCAACCACTTCTCCCGTTAGAAGAAACCGCTCAAATGCCTGCCCGCTTCTTGAACCAAGCGGGCGAGGACGCAACCTTATTCGATCTCCTTGATGCCTTTTCCATAATATTAAAAGAAGCGGAACAAAAACAAATTCTTGAAATCGAAGAAGAAAATATAACGGTAAATGATAAAATAATATTAATTCAAAGCGTCTTGAAAAAAAATAAAAAAATAACATTCTCCTCTTTGTTTGCCAAAGCAAAGAGCAGACAAGAAATGGTGGTAACTTTTATGGCTCTATTGGAATTGATAAGACTAAAAGAAATAATAATAAAACAAAGTTCCCATTTTGGCGAAATTTGGTTATACTCCAACTTGCAAATATCATCAAAAACAGGGAATAAAACTTAAGTCATGGAAAATCCAAAAGTAAAAACAATAATAGAAGCATTGGTTTTCTGTTCTTCGTCTGTCCTAAAACCTGAGAGAATCAAAGAAATAGTAAAAGTCCCCGGCAAAGAAATTGCGCAGGCGATAGAAGAGTTAAATCAAGATTATGAAAAATCAGAAAGAAGTTTTCGTATCAGAAAAATAGCCGGAGGATATCAATTCTATGCTCTAAGTGAATTCTCTTCATATCTAAAAGAATTAGTCAAAACAAAGCCTATTGTCCTCTCATCGCCTTCTCTTGAAACTTTAGCCATGATAGCTTATCGCCAACCTATAACCAGATCCGAAATCGAAAACATGAGAGGAGTAGATTCTACGGGGGTTATAAGAAATTTACTGGGGAAAAACCTTGTAAAGATTGTAGGCAAAAAAGATGTCATAGGCAAACCTCTTTTATACGGGACAACACTTTTCTTTTTGAAACATTTCGGGTTGAATTCTGTTTCAGAGTTGCCTAAAATAGAGCAGTTAAGCGATAATCCTTTAAAATTGGGAAAATAGGGAAAATAAAATGGATATAGAAAAATTACGCAAGGAAATTAATAAAATAGACGACCAAATCCTAAAATCGTTAAACAAAAGGGCTAATATATCTATAGGGATAGGAAAAAATAAGAAAAAGCAGGGAATAATACCATATATACCTGCAAGAGAAAGAGACGTTATAAACTCATTAATACGGAAAAATAAGGGGCCTTTAAGCACAGAAGATATTAAAAATATATACCGTGAAATTATGTCAGTTTCAGTAAGTTTACAAAAGAAATTGACAATTGCTTATCTTGGACCTAAAGCAACTTATACCCACGAAGCAGCTACAAAAAAATTCGGTTCGTCTATAGAATATAAACCTTTTGTAAATGCAAGAGATATCTTCTCTGCGGTCGAAAGAGATAATGCTGAATTTGGAGTTGTACCGGTAGAAAATTCTACCGAAGGAGTAGAAACACACACTCTTGATATGTTCATTGAATCCGACTTAAAGATATGCGATGAAGTTCTTCTGCCTATCTCGCATTTTCTTCTATCAAAATCAAGAAAGGAAAAAATAAAGAAAATATATTCCAAAGACCAAGCATTGGCTCAGTGCGGAATATGGTTACAAAAAAATCTGCCTTCAGTCCAATTAATAGAAGTCTATTCTACTGCACACGCAGCAACATTAGCGGTAAAAGAGAAAACATCTGCAGCAATTGCTTCACAGCTCGCATCACGTCTATATAAATTGCCAATTGTAGGTAAGCATATAGAAGACATGTCAGTAAACATT
>JAGLSL010000076.1 GCA_023135785.1 bacterium | reverse complement strand
GGTTTAGGTATTCCGTTTGTTTTAACGGGTTTGGCTATAAATACATTTTTTAATATATTTGATAAAATAAAAAAGCATTTCAAAATAATTTCTATATTAAGTGGAGTGTTGCTTGTGATAATAGGATTACTTATTATTACGGGTTGGCCAAGGAAATTCTAATCGAAACATAGTTTTGATTATCCCTCAGAGTAGGGGAGATTCAAAAAAGGAGGATGAAATGGGAAAAGCGGTTGACGTAAATGATGAAAATTTTGAGTCAGAGGTTGTTAAAGCAACTATTCCAGTATTAGTAGATTTTTGGGCTGTATGGTGCGGAGCCTGTCAAACTGCTGGTCCTATCATAGATAAAATAGCAGGTGAATATGAGGGGAAAGTCAAAGTATGCAAGTTGAATGTAGATGATGGGAAACAAACATCCGCCCAATATTCAGTTATGAGCATACCCACTCTTAACTTTTTTAAAGAGGGCAAAGTAGTGGACCAAATTGTTGGCATGACACCGGATTTTGAAACCGATATTAAAACTAAAATAGAGAAATTAATAGCAAATAAATAACAGAAAACAGGGGAGTTTTACTTATGATTTCTGAACTTAAGATTATCTATGACGTAATAATAATAGGCGGCGGGCCTGCAGGCTTGACCGCGGGAATATATACCTCAAGAGATAGACTCAAGACACTTGTCTTGGAAAAATCAGTGTGTGGAGGTCTTGTAGCGACCGCCGATTTTATCGAAAATTATCCCGGCTTTTCTGAAGGCATCAAAGGAACGGAATTAATGCTTAAGTTCAAAAAACAAGCCGAAGTTTTTGGGACAGAAATTGTAGAACTTAAAGAAATTAAAAGTATAAAGCAGGAAAACGGAAAAATAACGGTTCAAACACAAAAAGAAGAATATAGTTCTCATACATTGATAATTGCTTCTGGCAGTGTTCCAAAAATGTTGGGAATACCCGGTGAAAAAGAATTTATAGGAAGAGGTGTCTCATATTGCGCAACATGTGACGGTCCGTTTTTTAAAGATAAAGACATTGCTATTGTAGGCTGTGGAAATTCCGGATTACAGGAAGGAGAAGCATTGCTAAAATTTGTCAAAAGCGTAACGTTTATAGAATTTATGCCTGATATGATGGCTGCAAAAATATTACAGGAGCGGCTCCAGCAAAACAAAAAAGCAACGTTTTTGCTCAATCATGAGCTTATGTCTATAAACGGCAATAAAGTAGTGGATTCCGTTACAGTAAAAAATCGCCGGACTAACGAAGAAAAAACGGTTCCAGTTTCGGGCGTATTCATGTATGTAGGATTTTTACCAAATTCCAAGTTTTTGCAAGGTATTGTTGAATTGGATAATGCAGGGTATATTAAGACCAATGACAAAATGCAGACATCAATTCCCGGCATATATGCGGTGGGAGATATCCGTTCAAAAGAAGTTCGCCAAATAGATGTCGCTTGCGGCGAGGCTACTATCGCTGCTGTATCAGTTAGCGATTATCTAATTTTCTAGCAGAGTTCCACGGACTTTAGTCTGTGGGTGAATGCGTAGAAAATTACCCCCGCGTTTTGTTTTGCGAAGCAAAACAGCGTGGGGTTATAAAGGTACCACGGGTTTTAACCCGTGGGGTTCCATAAGAAATAAAAAAAGATTGAAAAAGGAAGAGCTGGGGAAGAAAAAAGTAATTGGTCGATAGTTTATGGTAAAAACAGATTTGAGAGAATGGGAAATACAAAAAGAAGTTTAACTTTTTGGGTTTTGGTTCTGGGACTGTGCATAGGCGCTATAGTTTTAGTCCCGTTCTTCCGCGCAAATAAGGCGAATAAATCGGAAGCCGAAGGAACGCAAAAAGAACAAACAAAAAACTTAAGCGAGTTTGGGGACGCTGCAATAAGACCCACATCAAAGAGTGGATATAAGACCCTCCGAGAAAAAGCAGCGAAGACATCAAGCGAGTTTGAAGACAACAGTTCAATACAACCAATTGCCATGAAGGATAAGCGTATCCGACAGCGAGAAATAGAGGCATTAGGGAAGACAGGAGATAGCCAATCAATAACGCTGCTTATTTCTGTACTGAAGGATGAAGATATGGATATTAGAGGAGTAGTGGACTATATTTATACAGACGTGAACTATGTTCACTCAGAAGATATGCTTCTAATAGAAGAAACATTAGTAAAAATAGGCAAGCCCGCAGTAAAACCGCTTATTGCCGTATTGAAGGATAGAAATAACAACTATGCCCGGGCAAGAGCTATAAAGATATTAGGTAAGATAGGAGACAGCCAAGCAGTAAAATCGCTTGTTGCCCTATTGAAGGATAAGGACTGGGATATTCGCTGGAGAGTAGTAAAGGCATTAGGCGAGATAGGAGACAACAGTGCCATAAAGCCGCTTGTCATTACATTAAAGGATGAGGACAGGCGTGTTAGATATAGAGCAGTAGAAGCGTTGGAGAATATGGGTGACAAACAACGCATAGTGGAGTTACTTGCGAGCTTAAAAGATGAAGATTTCTATGTACAATTGAAAGTAATAGAAGCTTTAAAAATAATAGCAGGAGAAGATTTTGGTGAATGGCAAAAGCAAGAGTTGTTGGAACAAAATCAATGGCTAATGCAAAAGTTGGTACAACGACAGTTTGAACAACAAAAGCAAAAGTTGTTGAAAGAGCAAACAAAGTTGTTGAGAGAACGGCAGTTATTGGAACAAAACAAAGATAGATTTTCTGCGCAAGAGTTATTGGAACAACAAAAATTATTAGAACGATCCAGTCAGAAACTGTTGGAACAAGAACAGTGGTTAGAAGAAAACAAAGAGAAATTCTCCACTCAAAAATGAAAACAAGAAGAAATTATATCTATTATTTTTTTCTGTCATCCCCGCTTGCCAATCTTTGGCGGGCAAGTGTCCTCTGTCTTCTGCTCTCTATCACAATTCTCCATGCAGATACCTTCTCAAAACCAACTTGGCGTAGTTTCTCCGAAACAGGCAGATTTATCACAGCCATAGCCTGGGATAAAGATAACAATTTGTGGGTAGCAGGAGAAGAATTGGGAGTAAGCATGATAGACGAGAAAACAATCAAAACATTCGACATTCCTTACTGCTACAGTATTGTTTGCGACGACTTAGGGCGCGTTTGGATTGGCAGTCTAAGACAAGGACTTTTTTGCTACGACAAAGGTAAGTGGAAGAACTTCAACACTTTAAATGGTCTGCCAAGTAATAGCGTCTATGCCATATCTCTTGATAAAGATAACAATCTCTACTGTGCCGTCGGCTTGAGTTTAGCCAAACTCTCTGCAGGGAAATGGACAATATTATCTCTGCCTGATACCTTGCCCAAAAGCGAAATCTCCTGTATGGATTTTGATGAAGACGGCAATCTCTGGGTAGGATTTTCCCTGGGTGGAACCGCTAAGTTTAACGGCACGGATTGGGAGCTTTACCCTCTTATAAAGAAAGGTTCAATCGAACTTTCTGACGA
>JAGLSL010000075.1 GCA_023135785.1 bacterium | reverse complement strand
TCACGCATATGACCCACCATAACCTTTGCGCCAACCCAAAAACAATAGTAAGAAAGCCATTCGTCAGCAAGAGATTGATTGAGCAATTCAATAAGTTTTTTCTCCATCATTCGACTCCTTATCTTATAGACTGTTTTTTAAATTCGCCAACTTCAAGAAATGTTTTCGTTCTTCTTCTATTATTTTATCAATTATACTTTTTTGACTTTCCGAAACAAAATTCTTGGTCTCCTGATAATACGCTATAGAATCAAGTTCCATTCTGATTGCAAAATCTATAATAGCCGCAGCATCCAGATTTTTCTTTAATTCTTCGTCTATTCCCTTTTTAAATATAATATTGTCAGCATAGGCTTTTAAATAAGAAAAATATTCCGGCGGATATACTTCTTGTGGTTCGTATGTTTCTATTTCGAGAAGCATTTCAAGAAATATTTCTTTATGTTTTATTTCATCATCGGAAAGCAAAAAGAACAATTCCCTTATTTTTTCGTTATCTGCCAACTCTGCAAACTTTTTATAAAATTCCCATCCATTCTCCTCTATTTTAATTGCAAATTGCAAAACTTCACTTGCTCCCATGCTTATGTTTTCAGAACTCATATTGTTCCGCCTCCTTTTAAAGTTATCAGAATAACTTTAACATATCTTTTTATCTTCTTTCAATTCATTTATAAAAACTTATATCAGCCGTTATAAAATTATTTCCCAACTTAGTTTTTTCATAAACTATAATTCCTTATTTAATAAACTATAATTGTTTTCTTTTGGCTTCCGCCCTTGTTGCAAAAAGCTTCCACCGTTACAGTGTCTGAAATTTTCAATGAGGGAATATGATACATCACCTCTTGAGAATTTCCTTCCTGAACAAAAAAAGTTTGCTCAATAATTTTTTTGTCATTTAAAGTTACTTCTACCTTTTTTACATAGTGATTATTCGAATTTGAAACCGGATGAGAAATGCTCACTGATATATTTTTTTCGGATAAGCTTACTGTTACATCAACACTTTTAGGTGAATGAGCAAAAACTGAAGAAAAAACAAAAGCAAGAATAATTAAAGAGAACGTTAAGCGTTTCATCTGTCCCTCCTTTTCTTTATTAGTTTTATCCTATTATAAATAGTTGGATATATGTGGATTAAAGCATAACGCAGCCCTACATTCCCGCAACCGATTATAGATATTTTATCCTTCTATCTTTTCCATCGGCTCGCCGCAACAGACAAGCCCACCACCACCGACTTCTACAATAATTACCACATTACCGCAAACACTACATTGATATTTTTCTTTGACTTTTTCCACTGCCATAACGCATCTCCTTTATACAATTATCTGAAAAGGTCAAAAAATATTGCCACGACAAGAACCACCGCCGACAAACCGAATATAAAAAAATAATTTATTCTCTCTTTTCTGGAACTTAAACTACAAAGTATCGCACCTATCAAATTATAATCATCTTTCGTCAATTGTTTCTGACTTGCAATTTTATCTACAAGCTCTCTTTCACTAATTATTTTTGACCTTGTTTGACTTACCTTAAATTTATAGATAAAAAATAAAAAGAACCCACTAACACCTATATACCAAGCCATTTTCCCATAAAAAGGATTTAAATCCATTAGTACAGTAACAACTCTCATTGCTATAGTAGCAATCAGTCCGATAATAAAGAATATCCAGGAGGCAGAGGATTCCCTGCACCTTGAATATTCAGGGCAATTTATACATTTTTTATTTTTCAATTTTTGCTCCTGTTTTCTAGTATCCCGAGAAATTCTCTATTTTTATTTTTTCCGCTGCGACAGACAATTTATCTTTAAGGATTCCCCGCAACATTTCCACCATTTTGGGAGGACCGCAAATATAAAACACTCTTTCTTGAAAGTCGGAAATTTCTTCTTTTATCATTTCGTCATTTATATGACCTGTTCTTCCCTCCCATTTTTTAGAAGGATTATCTAATGTATAAATTACACGCAAATTTTTGTTCAGTTTTTGCATTTCGGCAATATCATCTCTAAACGCAATATCTTTTTCCGTCCTATTCCCATAAAGCAAAATTATATCCGTCGGTATTTTTTTATCCGTTGCAAATTTACATATGCTCCTTATGGGGGTTATGCCTATACCTCCGGATATAAATACTATTTTGGGATATTCCCCTTCAAAAGTAAATTTACCCAGAGGCATCCGCAATTTTGCCCAATCCCCAACCTTTAATTTGTCCAGAGCTTTTGAATAGTCGCTGTCGGTTATTCTCTTAGTAAATTCAAGATAATCTTTTTCAGTGGGAGAATTGGAAAAGGAAAAATGTTTAGTCTTTTCTTCACCATCAATTTTTATAGTAACAAAGAAAAACTGTCCAGGTTTAAAATTCACACTTTCTTCTGTTTTAAAGCGAAAACTCTTTACGTCATGAGTCCTTTGAATAATATCTATTATCTTCGTTTCAAAAGTAATTGTTTTCATGATTAGTATTTAGAACCAATAGCCAAGATGCAAGAAACAAACAATATCCAAATTCCAATTTACAAAACTAAATCATTTTCTTAATTATTGCTGACAATATCTTCTTATATTTTTCTGCTTCATCTATCAACTTTTCCAACTCTTGTCTTTCACCTGAGTTAGCTTCAATTAAAAGCTTAAGCCAATGATATGTTTCCTTTGCTTCACAACGGGCAATCTTTAAACAACGAATAAAATCTTTCTTTCCAAGGGAATCATTTGCCTCTCGATAATTAGCTCCTATTAATCCGGAAGCCCCCACTACTTACCCTATCAATCGGTCATTTATAGGATCCCTTTTAAATCCCTTACATAAGCGAATAACTTTGCATGCAAAATTAGTGGTTCTTTCTTCAATATCAAACTTAGGACTATTTGTTGTTTTTTTGTTAGTCATTCTTTACATCTTATTTTGCATCTTGCACCTTGTTTCTTGTATCTTGTTATTACTTATTCTTCTCAATCATTTTTTCTACCTCTTTTGCGCCTTTAGCATAAAATGTTTCCTCATCGGGAGCAAGCTGTTTCAACAATCTCAGAAATTCCCCGACATGAACACGCTCTTCATCTGCTATATCCACCAAAACATCTTTGGCAAGTTCGTCCTCCGTTGATTCCGCAAGCTGCATATAAAGTTGGATTGCCTCATATTCCGCAGAAACTAAAAAGCGTATTGCCCGAATTAATTCCTCTTTTGTGAGCTTTTGCTCCTTCTTCAATCCTGAAAACGGTGTTCCGAATTCCGGCATAATACACCTCCTTTTTAAAACCAGAGGACAGAAGTTAGAATACAGATGTCAGATTTTTGTCTGCTCTCTGTCTTCTGTCTTATTTGAATATCTCCCCTGTTTCCTTATACCAAAAAACAAAATCAAGGTGACCCATAGGTATATTAACACTTACTGCAAATTGTTTCATTTTGCTTTCAATTTCAAAGTATTTTTTCTTTGATATGGAAGACGGGATTTCTTTTATAACTCCAAGCTCTTTTAGATTTCGAAGTATATGCCTATCAAGAATGGCGATTTCTTTCCCAAATCCGATATTCCTCAAGAAATGACTTGCCTCTTTATACCCGATACCTTTTACACCGTTAGAGATAAGAAATGCCTCTGGCATTTCTGTACGGTCGCCAAATGGTGACTTATCTCTAACGGGGCAAGTCCCATTAACCAACCATTCCCTTGCCTCTTGCACATTCCCAAATTGAGATATTTGCGATTTAATATTCAGTTTCCCGCCAGATAGGAATTTCTTCCGCGCCTCTACGATATACTTTGCCTTATTGTTTTTGAACCGCGCTTTATTTATTTGATTAGCTATCTCCCTAAGAGTTCCTTCGAGCCCTGAACCAGTCCGCCACTGCTTCGATGGCGGACGGTTCAGGGTAAGCAATAATTTCTTCTTCTTAAGATTTTTCACGCATTCCCAGCAAGATTGGGCTTTGGATTGCGGGGTTAATATACAGAACACCAGTTCGGCAAAAATATCTTCGTCGCTTCCTTCCTTAAAAAGTCGGTTAAATTCAGACAATCGGGATGTTATATCTTTAGATATATCAGAATATAACATTTGAATAGTCTTTGTTTTTTCTTTCTGAGAATGCGTCATAAGATTCGGGTATATTATACAAAACTCCTATTATTTCCTATAATAACAGCTTGATTATGGAGAAATGTCATTGCGAGAAGCAGAATGACAAAGCAATCCCAAACAAAGAGATTGCCACGCTCCCTTTGGTCGCTCGCAATGACAGCGATTAGGAATTTATCATGGGTATTATCGAAGCAAAAATAAGAATAGAACAACTCAAGAAAGATATAGGGGAACATAACCAGTTATATTATGTAGAAAACTCTCCTAAAATTTCAGACGAAGAATATGACAAACTCCTAAAAGAACTTATAGTTTTAGAGGAAAGATTTCCGCAATTTAAAACTCCTGATTCGCCGACACAAAGAGTAGGAGCGCCACCTCAAGAAAAGTTTAAAATCGTAAAGCGTGTTAAGCCAATGCTAAGTCTAGACGGGACAACAAAAGAAGAAGAAATATATAGGTTTGATAAAAGAATACGCGAAGGATTGGGAGAAGATAATGTTCAATATGTTGCGGAGCCGAAATTTGACGGAGTTTCAATAGAACTTATATACGAGGGCGGGATACTAACCAGAGGGACAACTCGCGGTGACGGTATCAACGGCGAAGATGTAACGCCTAATGTAAAAACCATAAGCACAATACCCTTAAAATTAGATAATGTTCCTGCCACTCTTGTCATACGCGGAGAAGCAATGATGACTTTGAAAGATTTTCAGGCACTTAATAAAAGACTGACGGAAACGGATAAACCGACATTTGCAAATCCGCGAAACGCCGCCGCAGGCTCAATAAGACAGCTCGATTCCAGAATTACCGCAGAAAGACATTTAA
>JAGLSL010000074.1 GCA_023135785.1 bacterium | reverse complement strand
AAAAACAGATATGGCGCCGGCAATAAAGAATGCAGGGACAAGACACAAAATCACATGTTCTCGAGCATACCATTTTACAAGCGCAAGCGCTTCGAAAACGGCATTAGAAAACCTTAAATTCTCTATCGGCAAATAGAAAAATCCTAAAAATACCGCAAAAATATAAAAAAGTTTTTTCCATTCTTTCATCCAGCTCTTCCTTTTAAAGAATTTTTAATTCTCTGCTTAAGTTTCGCAATACTGCTACCAAAATGTTTTAATTTCTTTTCCCTTTCAAAAGCATCTATCTTTGATAAATAAGCCTCGCAATACACTAACTCCAGCGGTAGATATTTTTTCGTCGAAAAACATTTCCCTGAAATATGTTCACTAATCCTTTTAGGCAAATCGGATGTGTAGCCGATATATGTCCAATCCCTTTGACTATTTCTTAGTATGTAAACATAGTAAAAATTAGGAAGGGCTGGATTCATATCTATTCTAAATCCTCATACTCTTTTTTAAATTAATAAATGTCGCTAAATATCAATATATTTTCCTTTAACTTAATCTCACTGCTTTTTTAAGCCGTTTTCTGTCTTCTTGAATAATTTTTTCATCATTTAACCAATCTTTTATCAATTTATTTATAGCAATGTGATGCTCGTTGAACTTTTCTTTATTGATGGAATAAAAAACCCATAAACCGTCGCGTCTATCAGTAATAAAACCCGCATTTTGGAGAATTCCCAGGTTTCGCGATGCTCTTGACTGGGAAATATTCAGCGCCTGCATTATTTCGCAAACGCATATTTCATTTCGTTCTTGCAGAATCTTTAGAATTCTTAATTTCGTTTCGTCAGATACAGCTTTGAAAACTTTTGTTAATTGTCTCATTTTATTACTTCCTTATATTCGCATAGCCAAATATATTGTATTAAAAAAATGCTTCGTGTCAACATCTTGTCATTTCTTGGAATCGGTTCCGGTGTATTTCGTTTTATCGTTTTTTATTTTTACCGGCTCGGGCTTGCCGAAGCCAATATTAAACCCTTCAAGGAAACACATTATTTTATCCATATCTTTGGTTTTTATGAGTCTCTTCCTAATCTTTTCATTTTTACAAAGTCTGGCAATGCCTGCTAAAACTTGAAGGTAGGTTTTAGTTTCGCTGGGAGGACAGGCTATCATAAATATCAGATGAACTGGTTTATTGTCTAAAGATTTGAATTCAATTCCTTGAGAGGATTTCCCCAAAGCAACAGTCAGTTCCATTACCGTGTCGGAACGGGCATGCGGTATAGCTATAAATCCTCCTATAGCCGTACTTTCTAATGCTTCTCTTGTATTTACGGCTTTTATAAATACATCCTCATTTTTAATTATTTCCGCTTTTTTAAATTTAGAAGCCATTTCTTTAATCGCGCCTTCCTTATCCTTGGCTTGAAGTTCAGGTATAATCAGGTCTCTTTCTATAACTGCTGTCAGCATCTTTTCTCCATTCATATTATCCAACTTTAAGTTTCAACAAATGAGAATTATATGTATTGTGTCGATTATATGTCAAATCTCGCCACTACAGGCAAGCGTTATTATGTTTATTTGTTTTACTTTGGCTTTCCGAAGCTCTTTTGCGCACTCGTTTGCGGTTGCGCCAGTCGTAAAAACATCATCTATGAGAAGGATTTTCTTATTCTCTAAAATCCCAGGATTCTTAACCTTAAAAGCTCCTTTTACATTTTTAAATCTCTCCCTGCCCAAAAGCGCTGTTTGAGAAAAAATCTTTTTGTGTTTTATCAATTTGTTGAATAAAACAGGTATGCCTGTTTTTTTACTCACTTCACAAGCCAAAAGTTCAGTCTGATTATAACCTCTTTTTAATTTCTCATACCAATGCAAAGGAACCGGAACAATAAAATCAGATTCTTTTAAAAACGGTTTTTGAGAAATTATTTCCGTAAAAAATCCCGCCAAAAATCTATCTAAATAATCATTTTTGCTGTATTTAAAAAGACAAAGAAGTTCTTTGAATACTCCGTCATATATGGCAACGTGAAAAGCCTTGTCAAAAAAAATCTTAGAGTTTTTATTACACTCGGAACAAATAGCCGAATTGGACAGCCTGCCACATTTTTCGCATATAGAAGTAATGACAAACTTTATTTTTTTAAAGCAACCCGAGCAAATATATTCGTTGTTTGATTCTTCCGCAGAAAAAAGCAAATTACAAACAACGCACTTCAGCGGATAAATAAGACTGATATAAGACCTGTAAAACTTGCGAATAATTTCAAACACAGGCTCGTTTATTAACTAAACTATCCATTATATTTTTTTGTTACGGTGGAGCAGACCGGGATTGAACCGGCGACCTCATCCATGCGAAGGATGCGCTCTCCCAGCTGAGCTACTGCCCCAATTGCGTATTTTACTTAAATGCCAAAACAACTGTCAAACCTCCCGCTTGCCCGCCTCTGGGCAAAACCAAGAGTTTGCTCAAAGCGGGCAGGGCACATAAAAGCATCAAGAGGTTTGAAGAATTTTTTATTACCCGCCTGCTTGTCCCGGTGTAACATCGGGGCGGGCAGGACCGCTGAGGTTTTCACTAAGAAGATGCTTTCTTCCAATGCCCGTTGGAACACGATATCTAAAAAACTAAACTATTCTTAGATAAATATATGATTCCAAAACCGAAACCCTATACCTATAATTAGAGTTGTTGCTCATCCCAAGAGAGCGCCATTTTACATTTCTAATCTGATTCCCTAGTTACATTTGAAGCCTGCGGACCTTTCTCGCCCTTTGTGACTTCGAACTGGACTTTGTCTCCTTCCCGCAATGTTTTGAACCCGGCGCCTTGAATAGCGCTATAGTGCACAAAACAATCTTCGCTTCCGTCTTCAGGGGTAATAAATCCATACCCTTTCTTTTCGTTAAACCATTTTACTGTTCCTACTGCCATATTTCTGTCACCTCCCTTTTTTCTATATACAGCCCCGCCCATACAATCCGCAACACATAATATTTACTAATCTATTAAATCTTCAGATACCCTTCATCCTTTCATATATAAAGCAACATCTGTCCATAGCCCAGATATTTCAAGCTTTCATTCACGTAATTAGGCAAGAAATTTTACAAAAGCGGATAAAAAAAATACCGCGAGGGAAATCCAACTTTTTCCCTTCACGGTTTTGAAATCGTTTCCGCCTTCTGCCCCTCTGGTTCTAATTCTTACTGATACCAATTTAACTATATCCTATAATATTATTGCGAGATTCTAAACGGATAATTTTATTTTGTTAAGCCCTTAATATAATTTATATTCTTTCTATATGCGCTACATAGAAAAATATATTTAAACTTCTAAAAATGAATTGTCATAAAAAAAGTGTAAGCTTGCTCGTCTATGAATCTGCCTTCCAATCCAATTGTTGCATTTTCGGTACATATAAATTCGCAACCCAAAAAAATTCCGACTTTATTTGCGCTATTTAACGTTTTTTCAGTATCTATGCCGCCTGCTTTTGTCTTTAGTGAAGTTTTTACATCCGAATATTTTATTCCGCCATATCCTATGAAATTTTCTGTCAACCCACTCAAACCTAAAGCCGCTTGCCATTCCTGGTAATTGCAACCTAAAGATACATTGGCATCATCTCGGCAAAAACTAACACCATCAATTTTAACCTTGCCCACATTCGGGTTAGTTTGGCGATATTTTACATCCAGCCCCAATCCTAATCTATCCGTTATTTTATGAACCAAAATCGTAGTTCCTGCTCCCCAAGTAAACGCATCCTCTGTTATATATTTAATATCTACACCATCAACTTCTTGTTTGAATTCTCCGTCAAGTAAAGTGCCCAATAAAATATACGGTTGGACCCTATCATTCATGAATATCCCCGTAGCCTTCAAAGTAGCCCAATTGGACCGAGTAATTTGAGCGTCGTTTTGTAATTCTCTATCCGTAACAAAATCCCCTTCAAAAGTGATATTTGCAGGGGTTTTTGAATCAATCTGCACGCCAAGCAAAGGCCTGCCAAGGACATGAACAGGAGCGCTAGAACTTCCAAAGGGGAAACTTATAACCAAACATTGGATTAACAAGAAAATCAAAAATTTCTTAATCATAACTCCTCCACTCAAAATATGATTATTTTCTGACTCGTTTCTGCGAAGCTGAATTACTTTTTTCTTTCGGAACATCCACATTTATTTCTCTCTGTATAATCTCGTCAAGCTTTTCCAAAGAAATAGATAGGGGTCTTCCCTCTTTGCTTTTCGACAAAAGCTCAGGAAGATTACCTTTAATAACGCTGTCCGCCGCCCAAACATTATAGACCATAGATTCCGTAGCTAGATCTATATCGTATCCCTTTAATATAGCAAGAAATATTCCCTCGTTGTTAGTAATTCCTTCCCAATCCTTCCCGTCAAAGTAACTATCTTTTTTTATCTGATGAGCTACTTTCCAAGTAAAAGAAAAAACCGGCATGTCTGGAGGAGTCAACGCTAAAAGATACCAACGTCTCGTAAATGTCCCGTTTTTTAAGGGAATAATCTTCATAAAATAAAAATTAACATGAACTCCCACCAAATCATTTGCTCTTAAATTCGTTACGCGAAATAAAAGTGAGGTAACGCCTTCATGTTCATCAAAGGCGATGTTTTTACTGAAATGTATTCTAATACGAGCGCGACTCAATCTGGCGAAAATTAAGGCGGTAAAAACACCCATAAACATAAGTCCGCTCACAGCTTCCAAACCCGCGAGAGCTCGACCTAACCCCACTGCTCTTATATCGCCGTACCCAAGTGTAGTAATAGATGCTATGCTAAAAAATAACGCATCCCAAACACTAACCCAAGTCCCATTAACCCCCGAGTAGCCCAATTGGAGAGTATTGGTAAAATAATAAGACAAGCCGAAAAGAAGAGTTACAAGTGACAGCAACAAAATAGTCCAGAAAATAAAAAGAGACCACGGCAGAGATACCAAATAATGATAGGTATCCTCTTGAAATCCTTTACCCAAAAAATTCTTTTCAGGGGCAAGGATAGCTACAAGTTTTTCATACCCCAATCTCTTGTCTTTTTTATTCACAAAACCTCAAACTGAAAAAACTTTATACGATAATTTAAAAACACCTAATCACAACTTGCCTCTTACTAATGAGAGCACTTTATACTTAACATTTCATATGCGAGCTGTCATTCCCTCCCCTGTTTTCACAGGGATAAACTCCAGCGGGAATCCATTCTTGTGAACTGTCATTCCTGCGTGTAGTAAGCAGGAATCCAGTAATAATTTTTTTCGTAGATACTATTTTAGATTCCCGCCTACGCGGGAACGACACACAATGTAAAGTGCTTTCTGCACTCCTTAGTAACTGTTTTAAGGTTATTTCATATCCAGATATTGTTGCAAGTTGTCCCATGTTTCTTTGCCCACAACACCATCAGCTTTAAGTCCATTTGCTTCTTGAAAATTCTTTACAGATTGAATTGTCTGCGGACCCATTTTCCCATCAATTTTCCCCGGGTCAAAACCCGCAGTGTAAAGCGCTAATTGGACTTTCTTTGTAAAATCATCCGCTACTAACGTAGTTTTTACTTCGGTTGTGGCTATGCCCTTTAAAGACTGCAATTCACTTGATAAAGCCGTAATTTTAGTTTCCAAATCTATCGTTCTGTTTTTTTCTTGAGAAAGAAAATTTTGTAAACTGTCTAATTTTGATTTGGTTTCTTGAGATAATCGCTCAACACTCATCTTATAAGCGTCTCTTTGCATTGCAAGCGTTTCATTTTCCTGTCTCAATCGGTCAACTTCACCTTTTAAATTTTTTTCGCTAACAGGAGCTTTCATTGTAGCGCAACCCGAAAATACCAAAACCAAAGACAATAACACCATAAAAGTTGCAATTTTCATAAATACCTCCTTTACATATTTACCCCTTAGGTAAAAGGGACCGGTTTTAGAAGCGATATTTTAAAATTCTACATTCGGGATTATATCACAAACAACAACTTTTGATATCAAGCATTTGATAGGTTTTACCGTCGCAAAATTACATTAATTTTTCATCCGCAAAGCTGAAATACCTATCATCGCCAATTATTATATGGTCAACCGCTTTTATATTAAGAGTATTACTTGCTTGAACAAGCTGGCGAGTAAAATTCTTGTCTTCCTGGCTTGGATTTGGGTCGCCGGAGGGATGATTATGCAAACAGATAATTGACGAAGCAAAATTCTCGATAGCTTTATGTAGTATCTCTCTTATTATAGGATTTGCTTCGTTCACAGTCCCTTGTTCGATTTCCGCTATGTCTATTATCATGTTTTGCGAATCAAGAAGCAAAACTTTAAAAATTTCTATTTTTAAATCTCTCATCCTTGGCATAAGAATTTGCGCCGCATCTTTGGAAGTTCTTATTTTGGGCCTGGTTTCTTTTATCTCGTCTTCTCTAAACCTTCTTCCAATTTCTATCGCCGCTCTTATTTGAGATATCTTTGCTTTCCCAACTCCTTTAAACTCTTTCCACGCGGACATATCGGTATGAGACATATTTCTGAAAGTTTTGAATTTCTTCAAAATCTTCCTCGCCAAATCTATTGCGCTGTCCCCCTTTACCCCCGTTCTTAACAAAATTGCCAAAAGTTCCGTATTGGATAATTTATGTTCGCCGTCTTTTAAAAGTTTCTCTCGAGGTCTATCTTCTTCAGGCCAAGATTTGATACCGGAGACAGGATATTTCTTGAGATTTTTTGATTTTTTCATATTGTTTATCCGCGATTATTATGAAACGCTTTCCTCGGTTCAAGCTTTAAAACTCGTAACCAACTCCGAAAATTTTTTCGGTCTATATTTGTCCATCCTTTAATTTGCCTGCCGGAAGAGTCATAGAAAGCAAAAGCGTCTTGTTTATTGCTTTTTATACGTTCTGTTCTTGGCTCGTCAATATGTTCGATTGTCTGAAATGGCAAGGTAAGATTACAAACTTCCTGCGTCTTTTCGTTCCATACAAGTTCGACTTCGCGGTCGTCGGCAAATAAGAGGAAGCGGTATTTGTCGGGGAGGGGTTTTCCTTCTTGCAGATATTTTATCGCGTCTCTTTTTTCGTTATCCGTTAATTTCATTGGGATAATTTTTCAATAGAACTCTTTCTTTTATTTTAGTATCTGCCGCTATTATAGTAGTTTTGAAAAAATTTTGACTATTTCAAGAGACAAGATTTTAGCTCTGGGTCAATATATTCCGCTCGTGTTTCAAATTATTTTTTATCCTGCCTTACGCCAATTTTCCAAACGCCTTTTTCAAGAAAAGCCTCTATGGTTTGGCGATTTGCTTTATTGATTAAATTAGAATGCGATGTTTTATACTCTTTGGCGTATTCGGAAAGCGTAATAATACGCGTACCTTCCAGATACGCAAGACGCTTATGATAACTATTTGTAAGCGATTTACCTACTATTTCCTCCATAATTTCCGTAACGCCTTTTTCGTTGAACTGTTTAAACGCTTCATAATACATTACCTTGTCAATGAATTTAATATTAACAGGCACAAAACCTTCGCGTATCAGCAAATAATTATTTATTACCCTTCCTATGCGGCCGTTGCCATCAACAAACGGGTGCGTCTGCTCAAAAGTAAGATGCAGTAGAGCAATGCGCTTTATAATATTTGCATGGCTTAATGCATTATATCCGGCAAGCATTTTCTCTAATCTTTCTTTTATCTCTTCGGGTCTTGGGGCTATATGGTTGGCAACTCGAACATATTCTCCTGCCTTGCGAAATCTCCCGGCAACATCGTCTCGTATATTCGCCATAAGCATTTTGTGAAGCAGAAGAATAACATCAAGAATAAGTTCCTGTTCTTTGGCTTTTGTATCAATATAAGAAACTACACGCGCAAGATTTTTCGCTTCAAAAATTTCTCTCTCGGAAATATATCTGTCCAAGTCTATCTGTAAAAGTATTTTTTCCGTATCCTCAAGCGTGAGAGTACTGTTCTCGATAGCATTAGAGTTATACACCTGCTCGGCAATCTCCGCCTCGCTTAAGATTTTTATAAGCGATTCCTTGCCGATAGATGCGGCATAATACCGTTCTCTTAAACAGCTTATTGTATTAAAAACATATAGTGTCTTTGACATGCCTAAATTATATATCTTTTCACGCTTTTGTCAACATAACCGTGAAAAACCCTTCAAAAAACACATATTTTCACGGTTTTGAGCCATACGACTAAAGACCTATCCCCTTGTCATTCCTGTGAAAACAGGAATCCAATGATATAAACTCTCCATCGGGAATCTAATCCTACATCTCCCCATTAAACGCCTTTTGTAATATCGACTTCTTCAATCCTGCATCAATCCAGCTTTGAGCCTCTTTTTCGCCCACCCCACCGCTACGAGATTTGTTGTCTTGTGTGGGGAAGATGCATACAGCCTAAACTCAACGCAGATACCTGATAATCAAGCTTTCCGAATTTTCTGTACTTCATAAAAAAATCGCACAGTACAAATATTATATCTGGGTATTTTATAATCTCCCCTTGATTTTAAATTTGCTACACACATCCATTATCAAATTCCAAATCAAAGCAGGGGGGACAATTTTATCGGCTTTTTTGTTTGCTCCTTGCGTAAACCATTTGAAGATTTCCTATGGAATCTTCACTGTAATCCCCCCTTGATTTTAAATTTGCTACACACATCCATTATCAAATTCCAAATCAAAGCAGGGGGGACAATTTTATCGGCTCTGCCGATAAAATTGGGGTGGCTAACGGGATTTGAACCCGTACAAAGAGAGCCACAGTCTCTTGTGCTACCATTACACAATAGCCACCAATTTATCTCGCCTATTTAGGCGGATCTGACTGGGATTATAGTGAATAAGAGAGGGATATTCAACCCCCGATAGAGATTGAAAAAACGTTAAATATTCATTAACCGCATGAAAAATCATCTCACTATTTAATATTTGATATTCAACTTATTAAATCTCTTAGCGGGGTCAACCCTCTGCCTGACTATCCCTGCCGCTTGTTGCGCAAGCAAACAGATAAGGATGAAAAGAAAATCTTTGAAGCTTATTATATAAGTCAGGTATAATTGGCTTTGATGGATAAAAGCAAAGGGTTTACCCTTGCAGAACTTCTTGTGGTTATAATTATAGTAGGGATTTTATCTTCCTTGGCAATTCCTATCTTTAGACAAAGCGTAAGAAGAGCAATGGCTACTGAGGGCTATGCTTTAGTCGGAGCCATAAGAACGGCGCAAAGAACATATTTTGCCGAAAAAAATCAATACACTTCCAATTGGGTTGATATAGAGGGCAACATTGAAATAAGTAACAAGAAATACTTCAGTTCAGCCCCCCCAACCTTTACCGCAAGCGGCACAGGAAGTGGAGCTGTTTTTACAGCTACCGTTATCGGGGCAGGAGATGCATCCGGAATTACTATATCTATAAACCAAGCAGGAGTTATAACCGTAAGCGGATTATAACGAGACATTTAATGTTGGATTGTAGAATAGAAAAAAAAAACCGAAGACCTACATGTAACATCAATCATTATAAATAGCAGAGAATTTCAATTCCCCCAAAAATTCCAAAACTATTCCCTTTTTGTCTGTTTCAGATTTTTCCACTCTGATAACTTTACCCCGAGTCCTTAATATTCTAAAGTTGGCCAAATCATTAACAGGTAAATTAAAAACAATCATAGCATCTGTATCCAAAGGAAGTTCTTTCTTGCTCTTATAATAGACGCCTCCTGCGCTCACATTTGAACTATTACAACTTTTGCTGGATACAATGCCGTTTTTAGTTATCCACTGAAGATGCATAGGAAGATCCAATCGCAATCTTACATATCTTCTACGTTCCCGACCGTTTGCTTCCATATTCTCATCCCCTTGAAAAACCACACTCTTTTGCAGGAGTGTTTTTTTATATACCTATTTCCTTAAAACTTCACACTATACTATAAGAAATTTTTTAAAGAATCAACTCTACAAAAAAAAATTTTATACTTCAAGATTTCTATCAAGCACTCTATATTGAATTGCTTCGGCAATATGGGAGGATTTAATTTCCGATTCAGTTTCCAAGTCGGCTATTGTTCGCGCAACTTTTAGTATCTTGTGATATGCCCTTGCGCTTAGTCCTAATTTTGCCATAGCCTGCTTCAATAGATTTTTACCTTCTTCTTCTACATTACAGTAAGCATTGATATCTTTGTTGCTCATAAAAGCATTACAATAATATTTTTTGTGCTCGTCCCGTTGGGAGTTTACTCCCTTACGTGATTGGAATCTTTCAAACTGAATCACTCTTGCTCTATTAATGCGTTGCCTTATATCTTTGGATTCTTCCGAATCTCTGCTATCCGAAACTTCTACGAATTTTAACGGTGGGACCTCAATATGAATATCTATTCTGTCAAGCAGGGGCCCTGAAATCTTGGAACGGTATTTTTGTATCTGATACGGTGTGCATTTGCATTCTTTTTCGGGATGCGTGAAATATCCGCAGGGACAAGGATTCATTGCGCAAACCAATGTAAAACGGGCCGGATAACTTAAAGAGCCACTTGCTCTGGATATATTTATCTCTCCGTCTTCAAGCGGCTGGCGTAGCGCCTCCAAAACGTTTCGATTAAATTCCGGCAATTCATCCAAGAAAAGCACTCCGTTATGAGCAAGACTGATTTCTCCGGGATGAGGATATTGTCCTCCACCAACAAGCGCTATATCTGATGTTGTATGGTGCGGAGAACGAAACGGCCTTATGGCAACCAAAGGACTATTAGGCGCAATCAATCCCGAAACCGAATGAATTTTAGTTGTTTCAATAGATTCTTCAAGTGTTATGTCAGGCATTATAGTAGCAAGCCGTTTTGCCAGCATTGTTTTTCCGGCTCCGGGAGGACCAATCATAATCATATTATGTCCGCCTGCAATGCCAACTTCCAACGCTCTTTTTATATGATGCTGTCCTCTAACTTCAGAGAAATCCACTGCATACGAACGGGCCTTCTTAAAAATCTCTTTAAGGTCAAAATGAACAGGGCTTATTTCTTCTTCATCATTTAAAAATTTAACACATTGCGTTAAGTTCTTTATCGGATATACATTTAATCCTTCAATTACTCCCGCTTCAAAACGATTTTGGTGCGGGACTATAAGAGAATGTTTTCTTTCTTTGGTAAATATAGCTATCGGTAAAACACCTCTAGAGTTTCTTAACGTGCCATCCAAAGCTAACTCACCGATAAACATATAAGAAGCAAGTTTCCCTCCGGTTCTACGACCCGTAGAGGTCGGAGACTCTTTGTTTTTAATTTGTCCGGTTGCAGAAAGAATCCCAAGCGCAATAGGCAAGTCAAAACCGGCCCCTTCTTTTTTCACATCTGCCGGAGCCAAATTTATTGTTATTTTGCGATTTGGAAACTCAAACCCCGAGTTTTTTATAGCCGATTTGACCCTGTCCTTAGATTCTTTTACTGCAGTATCAGGCAAGCCTACTATGTTTATTGCGGGAAGCCCTCTTCCAACATCTACTTCTATTTCAATTAGTTTGGCTTCTATACCAACAACCGCCGAAGAATATATTTTAGAAAGCATACTTTAAAATAATTGTATTACTTTGTGCTTTTATTGCGACTCCCCAAATAGACAAGCGGAGTTTTCTTATCACACAAAGAACACGATTGGCTCGGATAATTTTGGATATCAAGATTTAGAAGCGATATTTTTTCTATTTCAAATTTAACTTTGCCGCCGCTTCTGTCCACAAGCGAGCCTACACCTACAATATTACATCCTTTTTCTTTTAAAAGTTGAATAATCTCGTTTAAAGACCCGCCTGTAGTTACCACATCTTCAACTACAAGAACATTGTCGTCTTTGTTTAATTCAAATCCCCTTTTAAAAGCCATCTTCCCGTCAACTCTTTCAGCAAAGATAGCTCTCACCTTTAAAGCCCGAGCGACTTCATGCCCGACAATCAACCCGCCTACTGCAGGAGAAACTACAACATCTATATTAGATTTTAAATAATTTTGCGCCAGTTGGCTGCATAGTTTTTGAGCTATATCAGGATATTGCAAAACCTTAGCGCATTGCAAATACATGGGGGAATGAAGACCGCTTGTAAGAAGGAAGTGCCCTTCCAGAAGCGCATTCTTTTCTTTAAAAAGTTCGTAGATTTGTTTCTCTTCCATCATCAGAAAAAGATTTTAACAGACTAATAGGATATTAACAAAACAAAAGGTTTTTAATTTGAAACTAAACTATATATTTACCAATGATAATCTGAAGTTCTTTTTTTCTTTTTTCCGGGATAATATCTGCGCTGGTAATAATCGCATTTTTTAAAGCATCTGCACAGAGACAGTTTCTTTCTTTTGGTATTAATGGAACCACATCTTTAATGAGGTCTTTTACCACTTTAATATTTTTTCCCAAGTTCTGAATTATCATATCAACCGTAACCACAGATTCCTCTTCATGCCAGGCATCATAATCGGTAACCATAGCTAATGTCGCAAAACACATTTCCGCTTCTCTTGCCAATTTTGCTTCGGGCATATTCGTCATCCCGATTACATCCATTCCCCAACTTTTATATAAAAACGATTCCGCTTCGGTGGAAAATGCGGGTCCTTCCATATTTATATAAGTGCCGCCTTTATGAACCGTAATATTATTTTTGACTGCAAGTTTCTTAGCCGTAGAATATAAGATATCCGAAAGAACGGAACAAATCGGTTCGGCAAAAGCAATATGCGCCACAACTCCGTCCCCAAAAAAGGTCATCTTTCTTGCCTGATTTGTTCGGTCAACGAATTGGTCTATGACAACGATATCAAGCGGTTTTATTTCTTTTTTGAAAGAGCCGACAGCCGAAATAGATATAAGCCACTGCACTCCCAGTTTTTTCATCCCGAAAATATTCGCGCGGTAATTCAATTCAGAAGGCATTATTTTGTGGCCACGTCCGTGTCTGGGAAGGAAAACCACTTCTTTGCCGTCTAATTCTCCGACTAAATATTCATCGGAGGGGTCTCCAAAATGAGTATTTATTTTAATCCATTTTTTAT
>JAGLSL010000073.1 GCA_023135785.1 bacterium | reverse complement strand
AGGTGATTAATATGTCAAAAAAAGACACGATTATTGCAGAATTGGACAAAGTTCCAGAGAAATTGTTGGATGAAATTTTAGATTACATCAATTTTCTTAAAGAAAAATTGATCAAACAAAAATTAGAAACAGATTTAATGAGTGAATCTAGTTTAAAAAAGGATTGGCTTCAACCCGAGGAAGATGAGGCATGGCAAGATTTGTAAAAGGAGATGTTGTCGTTATCCCCTTCCCTTTTTCTGACCTAACTCAAGCCAAAAGGCGTCCAGCTTTAGTTATTTCAGTATTGGATGGTAATGACCTGATTCTATGCCAAATAACAAGCCGAGCTGTCAAAGATAACTATGCAATTTCACTCAACGAAAAAGATTTTAATACAAGTAGTTTAAAACAACCAAGCAATGTAAGACCTAACCGTATATTTACTGCAGATAATAATATTATTTTATACCGCATAGGAAATCTTAAACAAAATAAAACAGACCAGATTATTGAAAAAATAATTAAGATTATACGTGGATAAAAAGCGATTGTGAGGAAAGATAAAAACGGTTTTCGGAAAGAAATAATGTTCTTTGATTTTTAATTTTCCCTCTGGAATCTTAAAAAGATTCCGAGGACTCAGTCTCCCTAGAAAGGGACTAAATCCCTGGAATGCTTTGCATTCCTAGGGGCCTGAAATTTTTTAAATTTCTAGGGGTAATTTGTATTTTTGCCTTTTTACTTTTAACTTTTAACTTAATTATATGAGCTCAAGACGAAAAGCGAGAGAATTGGCCTTAAAAGTTCTTTATCAGAATGATTCTACCAGTGATGGAACAGAAAAACTTTCTACATGGAAAGACACCTTTAAATATCTGACTGATATTATGGATATTGATAAAGAAGAAAAGAAATTTGCAAAAGAACTAGTAGAGGGAACTCTAAAAAACACCGAATTGATTGATCCTAAAATTTCCGAATTTTCTAAACATTGGAAAATCTCGAGAATTTCCGTAGTTGACCGAAACATTATGCGTATCGCCTGTTACGAGATGCTATTTTCAGAGAAAATCCCCCATGCAGTATCTATCGACGAAGCAATAGAGCTAAGCAAAAAATATTCTGCAACAGAAAGTAAATCATTCATAAACGGCGTTTTGGATGGAATAAGTAAGGATTTAGAAAAAAAGTTAACAAATGTTAACAAGGGTTAATAACAGTTAATAATGGTTACGAAAAAAGCAACCTATGTTAACCAATTTTAACCTCTATTAACCAAAATGAAAGACGAAACGTTCACTCCCATGATTCAGCAGTATCTTACGCTGAAGAATAAATATCCAAGCGCTATACTTTTCTTTCGTCTTGGGGACTTCTATGAAACGTTCTTTGAAGACGCTAAAATCGCTTCAAAAACCCTACAAATTGTCCTCACAGCAAGAGACGGAGGCAATAAAAAAAAGGTTCCAATGGCAGGTATTCCACACCACGCAGTTGAAGGATATCTGGCAAAACTCATACGAGCCGGACATAAAGTCGCAATATGCGAACAGATGGAAGACCCCAGAAAAGCAAAAGGATTGGTCAAAAGAGAAGTAGTACGAGTTATTACTCCCGGAACAATAGTCGAATCGTCTCTGTTGGAAGATAAAGGCAATAATTACATTCTTTCTTTCCGCCCCGACAAAGATAAAGTAGGTTTCTCTTTTCTTGATTGTTCCACAGGCGAATTCAAAGTTTCCGAAGTTTCACTTGATGAATTCATAATAGAAGTTTCTCGTCTTTCTCCGTCAGAATGTCTACTGCCTGAATCAATCGCAAAAGATAATGATTGGCAAAACAATCTCAATCATAAAATACGCACCTTTACACCCTATCCTGATTATAATTTTTCACCCGATGTCGCCACACAGACACTAAAAGAACATTTCAACATTTATTCTTTGGACGGACTTGGACTCCGCGGGTTTAATTTAGGCATCGCTTCGGCAGGAGCACTTTTGGATTATGTAAAAGAGATGGAGAAGACCAAACTGGAACACATCACGAATATAGAACTTTATTCTCCTTCTGACTTTATGCTTCTTGACGAAGACACACAACGTAATTTAGAACTTTTAAGAACATTTGCGGGAGAAGAACGCAAAGACACCCTTTATTCAATACTCGACTCCACACTTACACCAATGGGAGGACGATTACTAAAAAGATGGATGCTTAACCCTCTACTGGATGTAAGAACCATAAACAAGAGATTAGAAAGCGTAAAAACTTTTACGAAAAATACACCGCTCTTAGAAGAATTAAGACAGAACCTAAAAGAAGTATATGACCTTGAACGTATCATAAGCCGTCTTGACACAAATGTAGCAAAAGGTAAGGACCTTGTCGCATTAAAACAATCGTTAAATAAAATCCCTCAAATCAAACAGATACTTAAAGAATGCAAGTTGCCACCATTGTTAAAGGAACTTGCTTCTAATCTTGACGATGTTAAGGAAATCCGCGAACTCATAGAAAAAGCAATCGTTGATAATCCACCATATATTTTGACCGAAGGAGATGTCATAAAAGAAGGATATGACAGCGAACTGGACAAATTAAAAATTGCATCCCGAGAAGGCAAAACCTGGATTGCCGAATTGCAGACAAAAGAACGGGAACGAACAGGTATTAAATCACTAAAAGTAGGTTTTAACAAAATTTTTGGGTATTATATCGAGATAACATCTTTAAATATTTCACAAGCGCCGTCAAATTATATACGCAAACAAACCTTAGTTAACTGTGAGCGGTTCATAACCGAAGAACTCAAAGACAAAGAATCCCTCATCATAGGCGCAGAAGAAAAAATGAGAGAATTAGAATACGAAATTTTTCTACAGGTTCGGCTTCTCATCTTAAAAGAATTAATCAGAATAAAAAAGACCGCTTCCGTCATAGCAAATTTGGATGTTCTTTCTTCACTCGGAGATATTGCGTTAAAAAATGATTACTGCTGTCCCGAAATAACCGAAACAGGAAAAATCCATATAAAAGACGGCAGACACCCCGTGCTGGAAAAAGTTATGCCCAACAACCCTTTTATTCCAAATAACACACTACTTGATAGCAAAGACCATCAGTTGATTATCATCACGGGACCCAATATGGCGGGAAAATCTACATACATACGCCAGATTGCTTTAATAGTTTTAATGGCGCAGATGGGCAGTTTCATTCCCGCAAAAGAAGCATCAATTTCTGTTGTAGATAGATTATTCACAAGAGTCGGCGCAACCGACGATTTAACAAGGGGCAGGTCAACATTTATGGTCGAAATGAACGAGACAGCGCAGATACTTCGAAATGCCACGCCTAAGAGTTTAATAATACTTGATGAAGTTGGAAGGGGCACATCCACTTATGACGGCGTATCGATAGCCTGGGCTGTTGCAGAATATATCCACAATAACCCGAAAATTTCCTGCAAAACATTATTCGCTACACATTACCACGAACTTACCGGCTTGGTTGATTTCTTAAAGAAAGCCCAAAACTACAATATCGGCGTAAAAGAATCGGGAGGAAAAATAACATTCATAAGAAAAATACTTCCCGGCGCGCAGGATAAAAGTTACGGAATTCACGTAGCCGCTTTAGCAGGAATGCCCGATGAAGTAATAAAAAGAGCAAACGACATCTTAAAGAGTTTGGAAAGGGAAAAATTCATATCTTCAAAGAAAGGTTCATCCAGAAAACGAAAAATTAAAATAGACCAACTAACATTCTTCTCACCAAAAACACCAACTCATCCAATTATTGAAGAGATTAAGGATTTAAAAGTTGAAGAACTTACTCCGCTGGAAGCCCTAAATAAACTAAATGAATTAAAGAAAAAAGCGAAAGAAGATTAAGTTTTCCTACCAAAGGTAAATAGTTTTTTATTCCACAATTTCCCTGCTCAACCATACAATCGGTCTTAGCCCCACCCTAACTGCTTTCTTCAAAACAGAATATTGTCTTATAAACTCAGCTATTGGCGGAGATGTTCTGTAGTAAGTAGTTACGAAAACTTCTCCGACAGGATTAGTGAGCAGGTATTCATCTCTGAACCAGCTCAAAACTTTTACTTCATTTGATATTGGCGTTCCAAAAGAAGCCGTTGCAATGAAGCAACCACCACCGCCGCCTCCGCCACTACCACTACTTTCGCCACCACTTGGCGGAGTTGGGCATGTTCCGCAATCTCCTGGACATGAAGAACAAGTTTCTGTCCCGTTGCAAATACCATCGCCGCAATTTGGGCCCGGAGAGCTTCCGTCTAATTTAGCAGGACCACTTGGATCAACAATTATTCCGTTTGCGATCCCATCGCAATCACCATAACTGCTATCACCATCTTCAAATTCTAAAGTTACTATATTAGTCCCTTTCCCCCTTACTATTCTGTCTGTATAATCCCACCACCCGCCATGAATCTCATCGTATTTATACCATTTATCACCAACCTCAAATGTTTCAGATAAATAGAAAGTAACTTCTATTCTTGAACCAGGAATTAACCCTTCTATCCTGAAATTATATACTCCATCAGGGAAATTATAGTCCTGCGGTTTATTAGTATCAGGTAAATCATCAGCATCCTGAATTTCCACTTGGGTGACTATTATGCCAATATCTACCTTAACAGCCGTATTCACGCCGCTGACAACATTTGCCAGGGACGCTATATTATCCTGCCCGTTATCATTGATTCTGTCACCATCTATATCTACCTCATCGTCAATCTCCTGTTCATCCAAAATACCGTTTCCATCAATGTCATTTGCATCGTTTTGAGTAGTAAATTCAGCTTCATCAGACCACTTTGACAAACCATATGGATCTGCGTATCTAAGTCTCCAATAATAAGTTTCTCCCGCCTTAAGTATGCTTTTTGGTATTGTAACTTTTTCCTCATTCTCTAAATCATAATAAAATACGATATTTGTATCGGCAACGTTTGCGCTCTTAACACTCTCCTTCAATATTTGCCAATAAGTAGCAAAATGAGGATTACCTTCGAAGTCGGAATATCCCAAACCACGCAAAGTAGGAGTTAGAATAATATCAGTATCTCCATTATCAGGAAACACAGCGTTTGGCTTATTTGGGCAAGCATTATTGGGATTACTTAGAATACCTGCTACTTCATTCTGATATTCTTCTAAATTAGTCCAACCGTCTCCATCGGCGTCATCATCAGCATCGTCTACTAATGGTTTTAAATCGTATTGGATCTCCCATCCATCAGGCATACCATCTCCGTCTGTATCAGTATTAGTCGGGTCAGTCCCAGCATTATGTTCCTCTAAATTAGTAAGACCATCATTATCAAAATCATCTTCCGGTTTTACATTTTCTATGGAAATTATGTCATCGTTGGAATTAGCGTCGATTATCTGCTGTTCCCAATCATCAGGGAGACCGTCGGAGTCGGAATCAGTAATCGCAAAACTTGCTTGTATTGTATGGGTTCCTGTTACATTGCTAAAAGCATAACTGGCTATCGCGCCAATTGATACACCATCTACAAGAACATCAGCTATATGATAATTATCATCAGGTGTAATATTGAATGTTTGGTTCGCTCCATGTTCAATCACCACATTATCGCTCGGAGTTATGGAACCATTTGCGCCCGCAGTGGAAGTAATGATATAAGTATCAATCGCAAAACTTGCCTGTATCGTATGGGTTTCTGTTACATTGCTAAAGGTATAGCCGGTTACCGCGCCGACTGATGAACCGTCTACAAATACATCAGCTACATGGTAATTATCATCCGGAGTAATCGTAAATGTTTGGTTCGCTCCATGCTCAATTATGACATCACCTGAGGGTGAGATACTGCCATTTTCTTCTGCTGTGACTGTTATTGTATAAAGTCTAATAAAATTGGCGGTAACCATCTTATTGCTATCTATAGTTACTGTAGTAGAGGCAGAACTAGAATTTGTCACGCCACCTGCCCAATGGTCAAACCGGTAGCCTGCATTAGCCGTTGCGCTTATATCCACTACTGTTTCTGCATCATAGGTATGCGCGCCCACTGATGGTGTTGTTGCACCACCACCTGTGGGGTCAACTGCCATTGTCAAAGTATAGAAAGCTGTTCCGATAAAGTTCTGCTGTGTTTGATTACTATTTAGAGGCAAATAAGAATGTAATTCCGGAGTAAAATTATATCCTGTCAAAGAGGCAGTTACCGTATAGTTGCCTACCCCCAGTCCCGTAAAACTGTAATCACCTCCGGCATCAGGATTTGTAGTATCACTACTATCACCGCTTAGGGTTAATATAACACCAGAAACATTTGATGCTCCTCTGATTAGATTCACATTTCCCGAAATAGTATAAGTAGGAGGAACAAATGTAGCAGTGAAATCTTTTCCGGTTATGATTGGTAGTCCCGTAGTATTTATTTCATAACTTGGCGGCTCAAAAGTATACCCGTCCTTTTCGGCGATTAGATATGCCCGAAACAATTCAAGCTGAATACCGGTAATCGTGTAGTAACCGTCCTCATCCGTTACGGCAGAATATTGTGACCCTTCAATTATTACGATTACTGCCTCTAAACCGATTGCACCTAAAGTCACACGCCCGGATATTTCACCCCCATTCAATACGCACGATAGTAAAAACTCTTTTGTGGTTTCGTCATTATCGTCTGCAACTTTTACTGTAAATGAATAATCCCCTTCGGTAGTTGAAGTTCCGGAGATTTCACCGGTAGAAGAATTTAGAGTTAATCCCAACGGCAAGTCAGAATCTAATAAAGACCAGATATAAAAAGGAGTATCACCACCTTCTGCTTCCAAAATCTGGCTATAAGGAGTATTCACTATACAGTCAGATAGAGGAGAAGTAGTAGTGATATGTAATTCTCCAACAATACTAAAGTAGTCATCACTTGTATCAGTGCAGGAAATTCCGGAAACTCTAATCTTACATTGTTCTGAAATTAAATCTTCAAGCAATAACGTAGATAATGATTTCACTGTCCAAGTATAAGAACCATCATTTGAAGTACTGCTAATAATATTGTGCCAACTTGTTTCTGAATCAGTACTAATCTCAATGCCCACATTACCATCAAGACCTTCTGTATCCCAAGTAATATCTGCATCTTGTCCCGCCACCCAAGTTTCTCCTCCGTTGGGAGAAGTTACGGCAATGCTAATAGGTTCACTCACCAGCGGCCCGGAATAAGTCGGAGAAGTAGCCGAACCACCACTCCCATCAGTGAAATAAAAATAATAAGTATGATTGCCTGCTGATAATGTTGTCTGATATCTGTATATACCATTAGAGGCAGAACCGCTACCATCCACAAAATTCATCGTATATGGAGAGCCGTCTATGTAAACATCTTTGATAGAAGGGCTGCCTCCATTTTGGTCAAAATAATGAATTGTGTATGTAAATGTAGCAGATGTTATGCCGCCGTCTGGGGTTACATTGCCGCCGATAAGTTGCGGAGCTGAATTTTCCCCTTCTTCAATACTATTTAGCGCATTGTAGGCATTAAGACGGCCATAGCCATAATATTCGTTAAAGCCAGCAGTATAAGTAACATTGCCAATTTCATCTGCGGTATCGCACATAGCAGTCCTGACTTCATCTGCAGTGAGATTTGGATTTTTAGAAAGAAGAAGGGCGGCAACGCCGGCGGCCAAAGGCGTAGCAGAGGAAGTGCCCCCAAAACCGCTCGCCTCGGAAGGGTTTGTATAGTCTCCATTGTTATTATATCCTCCGGGACTTGTGATATCCGTAGTTGCTATTCCCCAATTCCCGCCACTGCTGGGAGCAACAATGTCTAATGTTTCGTCATATTGGCTATAGTCAGAGCGATAATCATAATCCGTGCTGGCTCCAACCGCAATACATTTAGGATAGCGCGCGGGATAGATGACATTAGTGTAAATATCAAGCTCGCCGGAGGCCTGGAAGTAATGTCCCTCATTAACATAAAAATTAAAGTGATCGTAGTAAATCTCGGATGAAAGCCATACACAAAAAGACAGGTCTCCCGCATCAACTGTCTTTGTGGTTTGCAAATATGTTGTCTGGTATCTTGACTGGTATTCCGGGTATATCTGATATGTCGAATGAGAAGTAATGGCTCCTGCCTTTGCAGAAGATGATCCCTCTCCCTCCCATCCTGTAAGCGCGTGCGTTGTTGACTTGGTCCACTCGGCATCTCCACCTGTGGTCCAACCCAAAGGAGGGAAAGAATCCCCCTCAAACGATTCTATTAACCTATCCCCGTCATATTCATGGAAAACTACCCCGTCAAGCCAAATAGAATCCTCCAAGAAATCATCATTAGAATCCTTACTATACTCCCATTTCAGCGTGTATGTGCCAGCAGAAAATCCGGTCAGCCAAAATTTATAGAAACCTGCGGCAGAATTCCCCGAAGCAAAAAAGACGGGTCGTTTCATGTCATCCACAGCATATTTAATCGCAGAATGAATAGTATTATCATTTCCTCCACCACCCCAACTGTTACTTAAAACATCAGCCATATCGGCGGCATAACGTATCGCCTCACCTATAACAACAGATGAGGCAAAAGTTCCGTCATCAGCACAGATTTTGACAGGCAGGATTTTACAATTATATGCAATCCCCGCTACACCTATCGCATTATCCCCTTTGGCGGCGACAATTCCGGCACAGCAAGTCCCGTGACCTTGAGCAGACCCGGGATTTGGATAGTTATCACTATCATAAAAATCCCAACCATTTATATCATCAATGTATCCGTTCCCATCATCATCAACCCCTACGGTTCCATTGTCTTCAGCTTGATTGATATAGATATTATCACTTAGGTCAGGATGAGAAAGTTGGACACCTGTATCTATAATTGCAATAACTACATTTGGGTTGCCAGTAGATATGTTCCAGGCCTCGGTAGCATCAATATCCGCATCAAGATTACCTCCGCTCTGCCCAATATTATCAAGATGCCACTGCTTGCCATTTTGATACAGAGAGTCGTTAGGGGTATACAACAAATCCAGTTGGAATAAAAAGTCGGGGCTAGCCCACAAAATACGCGGGTCTTTTAAATACATTTCACATATATTTAACGCATTTTCAGCAAGAGATTCTCCTAAATCAAGAATAATCTCGTCTTTCGCGCCATGCATATGCCCTTGGACTTTAGCATCATAAGTTTGATGTAAATCTTTGAGCTGTTGGGACGATACACCCTCAGCTAATTTCACAATAATACGAGATGTTACTAACATCTCCTTACCGGTTTCTTCGTTAATAAACACAGGTGCAACCCGTTTAAATTGATTAGACTTACGGAAATCGTTTAATACAGTTCTAAGTTCTTCCGAAGTCATCCGTGCTTCTGTTTTCAGTATTCTTGTAAATTCAGTGGACTGCTCTTCTTTTAATAACAACCCCTTACTTGAAAGACTATTTATGGCATCTATCTTCAGCGTCTGTTTTTTTCCCTTTGTCCATACGACAACTTTTTGCAGGGAACGGAAAAGACGAATCTTTCGTCCGCCTGCGCGGTAAAAATCCCCACTGTCAACGGCATTGCCGTCTTTTAGAATAGCAAGACCCGCAGCAGGATAAATCCCCGCTTTATAAAGTGTTTTAGGATGTTCTTTTTTTGATATTTTGGCAGGTTGAGGGAGGTCAGTTTCAAGCGGTTTTCCAAATTCAGCTTTTTTAATGTTATAACCCGCGCCAAACAACGGCGCAACAATGATTGTAAAAAGAAATAAGACAGAGAAAGCCAGACTAAGAAATCGTATACACTTTTGCGCATTACTTTGCATTATTTTACGTCTTGTCCCCTCACAAATATTTTTAATTTCATCCATAAGCTTTTGGGGGATCCCTACTCCTTCTTCAACTCCCCAAGTTGATTTTATGCTTTTAAAAATTTTTGTCAACTTAAAAAACTTGTCAAACGGGTGCGAGAGTCCATGATATATTGAAGATGCTAAGGATTTAAAAGTTGAAGAACTTACTCCGCTTGAAGCGTTGAATAAGCTTAATGAATTGAAGAAAAAAGCGGGGGTATCATAACCTCTTCAAAACTAACTCCGCAACTTTTTTGCCTGATAGGAGCATTCCGCCGAGTAGCAAATCGGAATCACGCATTAGTAATCTCCCAAAATCCGTTCTTGTCAGAACCTACCCTTTTAAGTATTCTCTTTTGTTTTAGTTTCTGGATATTCCTTCGTATTGTAGCTTTGTCTTTTTTAAGAATTTCAGAAAGGGCTCCATACGTCAAAGAATTATTCTTTTGAATTTCCTTTAATACCTTCAATTGGAGAGCAGATAATTTTACAGAGGCATTTACAGAGGCATTTACAGGGGCGCTTTTACCTAATCTAAATCTTTTCTGATAGTTGTTTGTCTGCATATTCGGTCTCTTGAATATAGCTTTAAACCAAACTCCGTCATACTGAAATATTGGTTCTTCAAGTTTATAATTAAGCATAGCTTCTTTGATTCTTTCAATGCCTGAGCCGATATGTTCTATTAAATCCGCTCTCAGCATCATTGAAAATAAGAATTTATTCTTTGGATAGCTACCACTCATTAAAAAATCAATTGTAATCTTTGAGGGAAATGAGGCGGGATTTACTATTTCAATCCTATCTTGAAAGATATTGAGCTGTATGTGTGCCGGCGAAAAATAGTCTCTGTGCGCTATTGCATTTAGAACAGCTTCTCTTAGTGCATCTTCAGGAAGTTCTAAGAATTCTTTCCTATCAAAAGTAATATAGTATTCTGTATTGAGCTTGCTTTTTAGGTATTCTATAGATTTTTCATAATTAGTCATTAAATCCAATTTAAAATCACACTTGTCGAGTATAATCGCTTTGTTATTTCCCTGAAAAAGAACACAAGTAATATGCGTATTTAAAAAGAATTTGGATATATCCTTGCAAAAGAACAGAACACCTGCATTAGTTATGATTCCATCTTTTATAAATCCAAGATTGCTAAGTAGTTTAGTAGGAGAGAATTTTGTTTTTATGTTTGCTCTTTCAAGAAAAATGTCATACGCTTTTTTGTTTAAATCTTTAAGCACATTAAAATCCTTATTGAGCTTCTCATCAAACACAACAAGGCCTTCAATCTGGAAAAAATCTTTTATCTCATCTCGATTGAGCTGCTGCGAATTAGCTCCTATCCTTAGGTAAAAATGTCCGCTTACAGAATATGGTTTATTATTGCCTTCCGAAACAGTGATTACGGCAAGATTTTCATATTGTTCTATACTGACAGAGAAGGCAGGATTCATATTCCACGCTATATCGCTAATCTGTGATTTTTCTTTATTTGTAAGAGTATATCCTATTATTTCGCTGTTATCTTTAACTCCTAAAATTATTTTCCCACCGGATGCATTCGCAAAGGCGCAAATTTCTTTTCCAAGTGAATTGCCTATACTTTCTTTGAGTTCAAGTGTAAAACCTTCTCCTGTTTTAATAAGTTCCAGTAATTCTTGTCTATCCATTTTTATTCATGAAGCAAGTAGACATTTCATAACCTCTTCAAAACTAACTCCGCAACTTTTTTGCCTGATAGGAGCATTCCGCCGAAGATAGGGCCCATTCTTGGACCACCGAATACGGCGTTAACTGCCATACCCGCAACCCAGAGACCCGGATATACTTCTTTTGTATTTTCTACGATAAGTTTTTCGCCGACTTCCGCCCACATTGGCTTTTCGCCGAGCATTCCACCGGTTGAAGTATTGAGCTTTACGCCCATTTTCTTTTCCATGCCTCTCACCACTTCGCAAGGATGTCCTGTTGCGTCTATGGTTATTTTTGCGCCGATGGTAATGGGGTCAATATGCAATTTTGCCATTTCAACGGGAGACCAGTTGATTACAACCCCCGTGATTTTGTTTTCCCGTATCATTACATCTTCGCAGGAGATGAGATTGAAAATCATAGCGCCTGCTTTTTTTGCATTGAAACATAAACCCGATGCCATTTCTACGCAATCAATAATAAAATAGTTTTCCCCGCCTTGACTCGGCGAGGCAGGCTTGTATTTCTTTAACCGGATATTCTGTTCTTCAAGAATTCCCTTTGCTTCTTCCTGAATGACTGCTTTATTGAACATCATACCGCCACCCCACATACCGCCGCCGATGGAAAGTTTTCTCTCAAACAGGGCGACTTTTTTGCCGGCTTTAGCCAAATAATATGCAGCGATAAGACCAGAAGGACCGCCGCCAATAATAGCGACATCTAACTGCGTTGCAGATTTGAGTTCTTTTGAGTATTCTTCAATAATTGCCTTAGAAATCAATATTTCGTTCAGTTTCACTCTTCTTCTCCTTTTCTAGTTGTTCTATCCGATAGTTTAAATCTTTTGTTTCATCTTTTAGAGAATTGATTTCCTGCGAAGGAGCAACTTTCTGTCCTGTTACTTCCTCCTTATCGTTTTCTATTTTTTCAATGTGTTCTCTTAGACCCTTTATTTCATCCTTCAGGGAATTAGTTGTTTGCGAAAACTCAACCTCCTGTTCTGTCTGATTCTTTTTATCTTCCTGGGCCTGCTTAATGTATACCTTTAATTGTTTTATCTCACCCTTCAGGGAATCAATTGTCTGCGTAAAATCTATTTGAGGTTGGGTTTTCTTTTCTTCTTCGGACTGTTCTATTTTGTTGTTCAAAACATTTATTTCTTTCTTTAGCGAGTCGATTATTTTAACGAAATCAAACTCAGGTTCAACTTTTTTATCCTTTTGGGATTGTTCTATTTTATTATTCAAACCTTTTATTTCGTCTTTTAGAGCATTAATGGTTTGCAATACCGGATCAGGAAGTTTCCCGTGTTCCAGATCAATAACCGATTTCGCTTGTTTCTTGTGTTCCTCGACTGTTCTTCCTGGAACACCCACTACAGTACTATCGGGAGGAACGGATTTTATTACAACAGAGCCCGCGCCTATTTTAGAACCTTCGCCTATGTTAATTGGGCCAAGAATTTTTGCGCCTGTGCCAATTACAACGTTATCTTCAATAGTCGGATGTCTCTTCCCTTTCTTAAGACTTGTGCCGCCAAGAACAACACCCTGATACAGAAGAACATCATCACCTACTCTAGTCGTTTCTCCGATAACCACACCCATACCATGGTCTATAAAAAATCTTCTGCCGATTTGAGCGCCCGGATGAATTTCAATTCCGGTCATAAATCGGTTAAAGTGGGAAAGAAGCCGCGCCAAAAATAAATAACCATGCTCCCACATAATATGGGCGATTCTGTGCAGCCATAAAGCGTGTAGCCCCGAATAGCAAAGAATAACTTCCATAGTAGTTCTTGCGGCCGGGTCTTCGGCAAAGACAGTTTCTATATCTTCTTGTAATAAAGATTTTAAATCTATCATTTAGGATACCTCCGATTTGATATGTTATACGGTTATCGGTTTTAATTCAACTTCTCATATCTTTAAACCGAAAGAACCAAGTAATTCCTTTACACTCTCTATAATATCTATCTTCAATATAAAACAGGCTACAATCCATAAAACCGCCAGCCAGATAATAAGTTTAACAATTGTCGGAATTCTTTTTTGTTTAATAATAGGTCTTTCTTCGTCTATTCCCTTGATTCTCTCAACGTGCGACTCCATTTTTTTGCTACATTCTTCCGAACAGAATATTCCGCTGGGAGCTGATATACCGCAATCCTCGCAAATCGGTCTATGGCACATCTTGCAGCGCAAATCAGCTTCTTTTTTAAGACACTTTGTACAGGTGGACATATTCACCTCCTTATAATCTAAATTACCAAAATTAAGATTTCAGTTTATCAGGATATCAGCATAAAAGTTATCAGATTATCAGGTAAAGATTAAAACACCTGATACACTGATTTTCTGAATCCTGCGACCTGATCCCCTGATATCCCGACACCTTTTTTAGTCATTTATACAGTAAATACTTCTCTCTTTTTTCATTAAATTCGTTTAATTCGCTCTCCCATTTTTTTATAATTTCGTCAACATTTTCACCTTCTCTTATTTCATCTAATATATAATCTACCCCCCATATTTTATTAAAATCTTTGGGCGGAATGTATTTGCCGGGATATAATGATTCCAATGAAGTTAAAACCTCCAATGCCGTTTTAACAGGCTTAAAAGTTCTTTTGTCAGTAAGCACTAACCTTATGCCTCCAAGCTCCTTATCTTTAAACGAAAAATAAAACGGTTTAAACCAGTAGGGCTGGAATTTTACACCGGGAATATTCTTAGCATTTAATTTTTCCGCAAATTTATTCGGGTCAATCCATTCGTTGCCAATCAACTCAAACGGGAGAGTATATCCCACACCGTTACACAAATTAGCGCTACCGATAGTTCCTGTCGTAGCGTATAGAAAAGCGGACTCAACTGTGGGAATATGCGGAGAAGTCGGAACCCAATCAAGACTGGTATCATCCCAAATCATATTTCTCGTCCAGCCTTTCATAGGCACAACAATCAGTTTAAGTTCCATTTTATATTCTTCTCTTATAAATTTCGCCATCTCGCCTATAGTCATACCATGAACCAAAGGAATATCGAACAAACCGATGAAACTTTTATGCTCTTCTTTTATTATGGGCCCTTCTATATTAAACCCGCCCAAGGGATTTGGCCTATCTAAAACCACAAATTCCTTTCCATATTTTGCGGCTGATTCCATAGCATAAAACAATGTTGAAATATAAGTGTATGTTCTGGCGCCTATATCCTGAATGTCAAAAAGCAAAACATCTATTTCGGATAACATCTCTTCGGTAGGGCAACGAGTCTTTCCATAAACTGAATATACCGGCAGTTTTGTTTTTTCATCCACAATTTTACTTACATATTTTCCGGCTAATACTTCGCCTCTTATACCGTGTTCGGGAGCAAAGAGAGCAACAAGATTGAAGGCAGGATTTTCATAAAGAATATCGGTTGTTGATTTTAAATTTGAATCTACGCCTGTGGGATTGGTTATAAGTCCTAATCTTTTATTTTTGAGAATTTTCACATAGCCTGTGTCTTCCTGCAACACTTCTATGCCTAATTTTACCCCGTTAGAAGTTTTCAACACAATTTCTTTAGTATCATTCAAACTTTCCGTATTACTTTTAACGGGGCAAACATTTGCGCAAAAAACAATGTTTGCGGAAAATAAGGAAGATATAACTAAAAACCCAATGAATCTCCCCATACCAAAACATAGGGTTTCTTTATTTAATAAATCCCGCAATGTAAGACATCGAAAAAATTTGGAGAAATTTCTTAAAATTTTCTTCCCCACCTGCCAATCTTTTGCGGGCAGGGATATTTTTCCGATACTATGCGGGATAATCGTTACGCATTTATCTCCACCTTGAAAAACATGGATTTCTGCGTTCCGATTAAAGAGTCGTCTTGATAAATGCATACTTAATTTTACACGCAAGATACTTATGTAGCAATAGGTGAATTTTTCCGCATGATACAATTATGTTTCAGGTTGTCAGAATCAACTTGCTATGGTAAAATTTTTCAACTAAAAGATATAAGGAATAATTATGCCATTATCTAAGGATAAGATTTCCAAAAGTATAAAGCAAATGGAAGATGAGATGGAAAAGGTCTTCCGTCATCTTTCCACTTTTCGCAATTGTTTCTTTCCCTCTCCTCTTCACAAACCCTGGCATCCATATACCGATGTATATGAAACCAAGACAGACTTAGTAATAAAAGTGGAATTGGCCGGAGTTGAAAAAGAAGATATAAAAATTTTCACCCAAGAAGACAATATTATAATCCACGGAACCAGAAAAGAAACTTGCACAGAAGGAAAAACTATCTATAGGCAAATGGAAATAAATTACGAAGCTTTTGAAACGATTATTTCTCTTGGTATCCCTGTTGATGCAAAAAAACCGTTAAAAGTTACCGCAACCAACGGGATTTTGGAAATTAGATTGCCAAAAACAAAGAAAAATCAAGCTAAAAATATAAAAATAA
>JAGLSL010000072.1 GCA_023135785.1 bacterium | reverse complement strand
CAAGACAGAAAATGTGGAAAAAAGGGGAAACTTCAGGACATATCCAAAACGTCAGGGAGATATTATTAGATTGTGACGAAGATACATTGCTTATAAAAATAGAACAAGAATGTGCAAGTTGTCACAAAGGTTATAGAACATGTTTTTATAGAAAAGTGAACTCTGACGGCAGTCTTGAAACAATAGAAAAGAAAATTTTCGAACCAAAAGACATTTACTAGTACTATTTTTGCGGTTGATGCGACCCAGCACCAGAACAAAGTTCGGTGCTGGATTAGTCCCGTACCAAAACAAAGTTTTTGGTTCGGGATGTTTCGCCTTCAAAAAAAAGAATTTAGATTGGGGAGGCTTCACAAATAATGGAATTGACACAAGAAATGTTGAGGGAGATTAAACCTCAAAAAGATTTTTTCATAGGTGTGGATTCCGACGGTTGTGTTTTTGACACAATGGAGATAAAACAAAAGGAATGTTTTATTCCCAATACCATAAAATATTGGAATCTGCAGCCGATTTCTAAATATGTCAGAGAGACAGAGGAGTTTGTAAATCTTTATTCAAGTTGGCGTGGTATGAATAGATTCCCTGCTTTATTAATGGTCTTTGACTTGCTCAAGGATAGACCTGAGGTTTTGAAAAGAGAATTTAAAATGCCGGAAGTAGGTTCTTTGAGGGACTGGATAAAGAACGAGCCAAAACTTGGGAATCCTTCTCTTAAGGCGATTGTTGAGGAAATGGGTGACGCAGTGCTTAAAAACACTCTTCAGTGGAGCGAAGCTGTTAATAAAGCAGTTTCTGAAATCGTTAAAGATATTCCATCTTTTCTTTTTGCGAAAGAATCGCTTGCAAAAGCTCAACAGAAAGCCGATTTAATTGTTGTATCTGTCTCTCCGAATGAAGCCTTAGAAAGAGAGTGGAAGGAACACAAATTAGCGCAATATGTAAGAGCTATTTGCGGGCAGGAGCTGGGGAAGAAACGGGAGCAGTTAAAGTTAGCGTCCGGAGGGAAATACAAAAAAGAACATATATTAATGGTGGGTGACGCTTTGGGTGATATGCAAGCTGCAAGAGAAAACGATGTTTTATTTTATCCGATTAACCCCGGCAGAGAAGATGAAAGCTGGGAAAAGTTTTATAATGAAGCCTTAGATAGATTTTTTGCTGAAGAATATGCAGGGACATATGAGTTGGGACTTATAGGAAAATTTGAGAAGTATTTACCGAGTGTTCCACCTTGGAAAAAATGAGGAGTGTAATATAATCCTATGAACTGGGTACCGATTGTTACATTATTTGCGGGTTTTATTTTGGGGCTGGTTGTTGCATTTATAATCAGGGTAATGCATGTAAAATCAGCAGGAGATAGCGAAACTGAACGTAAAGTTGCTATGGATGCCATCATAGAAAATGTCAAAGCAAATTTCGGAAGTTTATCTCTTGACGCTCTCAAAAAGTCTACAGAGGAATCCATAAAGTTATCAAAAGAAATTTTGGGGAAAGAAAGAGAATTAAACGTTAAAGAATTAAATGAGAAGAAAGGGCTTATTGACCTGCAACTGAAGAATATGACTACTAAGTTGGAAGATGCATCTAAACTTATGAAAGCACTTGAGAAAGATAGAGAAAATAAATTCGGAGAACTTACTGCGGAGCTTAAAAAAGCCGGCGAACAAACTAAATATCTTGCGGAAACAACTGTTACTTTGCGTGAAGCATTATCAAGCACAAAAGCAAGAGGGCAGTGGGGTGAGAGGATGGCTGAAGATGTATTGCGCCTGGCAGGTCTTATTGAGAATGTAAATTATGTAAAACAGAAAGCCGTTGAGGAAGGACGCTCAATACCTGATTTTACTTTTTTCCTGCCCAATCATCTAAAACTTAATATGGATGTTAAATTTCCTTTGAATAATTACATGAAATTCCTTGAAGCTGACTCGGAATCGGACAAAGCAAGTTTTCGTAATGGTTTTTTAAAAGATGTGAAAGCAAGAGTCAAAGAGATTACAACCCGTGAATATATCAATCCGGAGAAAAACACGGTTGATTATGCGCTCCTGTTTATTCCCAACGAACAGGTTTATGCATTTATAAATGAGCAAGACAGTTCAATTATTGATGAAGCGCTCAAACATAAGATAATTTTTTGTTCGCCAATGACTCTTTTTGCAATTTTGGCTGTTATCCGTCAGGCAGTGGAAAATTTTGCCTTAGAAAAGACTTCAAACGAGATATTGTCATTGTTAGGCGCATTCAGGAAACAATGGGGGGCGTTTGTAGGGAAAATGGAGATGATGGGTAAACGCATTGCTGAAGCACAGAAAGAATATGATCTTCTTACTACTAGAAGAAAACACCAACTTGAAAAACCTCTGAATAAAATTGAAGAATTGAGGAAACAACATAGGTTACCTATAGCATTTGAAGACCAAGAGCAGGAAGCACTTCCCTTGGTTGAAGAAGAAACCAAAGAAGAGGATATTTAAAAAAGTTTATTTTGACAACTCCTTACTTCTTTGTTCGGCTTTTTTGATTGCCTCAATTAAGATTTCTTTCCATTTACTGTCAACCAAAACTTTTAAAGCGGCTTCAGTTGTGCCTTTAGGAGAGGTTACTCTTTGTCTTAGGTTAGTGGGACACTCTCCTTTTTCTATCATATCTATTGCGCCGACTATCGTTTGGACTGAAAGGGTTTTTGCCTGTTCTTTTGTAAGCCCGAGTTTAATTCCTGCTTCTGCCATTGTTTCTAACATATAGAAAACATAAGCAGGTCCTGAACCGGATATAGCCGTGACAGCATCTAACTTATTTTCTTTTAATTTTAGAACTTCACCTACGCTTTCCAAAATTGCTTTCACCGTTTTCCCGTTTTTTTGAGAAACTTTTTTAGAAACACAATAAGCAGATATTCCTTTGCCTATTAAAGCGGGCAGATTCGGCATAACTCTGGTTACGGGAATTTTGTTTCCGACTATTTTTTCTATGAATGATATTTTTATTCCTGCGGCGATTGAGATGAGCAGGTGCGAAGCGGTTAAAAAAGGAGATATTTCCTTAAGCAAAGATTCTGCATCCTGTGGTTTTATCGCAAGTATTATTGTTGACGAATTTTCAATCAGAGATTGATTGTTTTCTGCAAAACTAATTTTAGAGTATTTTCGTTTCAGAGATTTCAACCGCGCTTTTTGTTTTTCGCTAACGGTAATGTTTTGTTTTTTAAATACATTTTTATTTAATAACCCCGCAAGCAATGCTTCGCCCATATTTCCACAACCGATTATTCCAATCCTTATATTTTTTATATCAAACAAGATATGCCTCCTTCCTGCCCTGAACCACGTTGGGTTCAGGGTTCCTAACTTGAATTCTATCATCCCTGAACTGTTCTATCAATCGCTTCTTCTGATATAATTATTAAAGATGGAAATAATTCTTGCGTCTGCTTCTTTACAAAGAAAAGAACTCCTAAGGAAAGTTATCAGAGAGTTTAAAATTGTTCCTGCCGATGTTGATGAAAATATTGCTGTTAATCAAAGTGATTTTCCCAAGATTGCAGAAAAACTTGCCTTAAAAAAAGCGGAGGTAATAGCAGGGAAATATTCTAAATCGCTTGTTATAGGAGCTGATACTATTGTAGAAATGGGTGGTAGAATCTATGGCAAACCTAAAGATGATATGGAAGCCGTAGAAATTCTTAAAGAACTCAAGGGAACTGTTCAAAGAGTTATAACAGGCATAGCTGTTGTGTGTAAAGAAAAAAATATTTGCCTTGTAGGCTCTGGGATAACCCAAGTAAAAATGAGAAATGATATAAGTGATGAAGAAATAGAAAATTATGTAAAAAGCGGCGAAGGCAAAGATAAAGCAGGAAGTTATGCGGTTCAGGAGGAAGGTGACAAATTCATTGAATGGATGAAGGGCGATTATTATAATGTGGTGGGATTGTCTTTAAGAAAACTTTCCAAAATGCTAAAAGAAGTAAAAGTTCAATGGAATTTAGAAATCGATTTGACCCCGTTGATATTTGCAAATCTACGAGGTTAATATACAATAAAAATAATGACAGATAATAAATTCAAAATTATCTATATCGGGCTTTTGTTTTTGCTGTTTATCATCCCCCTTGGACGGCTTCCCCTATCCTTTTCTGAATTTTTAAATTTGCCGCAACTTATAATCATTTACACCATTTTTTTATTATTTCTTTTTGGTTGTTGGATGTATGTAATTTCATTCAAACAAAAAAGCAATTTTGTTAAAAGTAACCCCTTATATATTCCCTTAGGATTGTTTTTTCTATGGAGTGTCTTGTCGTTAACGTGGACCATAAGCGTTCCTGCGACTTTCACTCAAGTTTCCTCTTTTCTATTCTATTTGCTTGCCTTTTTTATTTCTTTCAACGTAGTAGATAATGACAAAGATAGAAAAAAATTCCTTGAGGTTTTATTGTTCTCCGCTTTAATAGTATCTATTTATGCAATACATCAATATTTCTGGGGATTGGAAGAGACACGGCAGTATCTTCAAATATATAAAAATGAAATAACATTTTCCGGTTCAGTTAATTTTATGTCACGGCTAAATACAGATAGAGCATTTTCAACATTTCTATATCCCAATACTTTAGCCACGTTTCTTATGATGATTCTGCCGTTTGCGATTTTTTCCGCTGTCTTTTGCGATAAAAAAAACAACGACACAAAACATATCATTGCAAAAAGAATATTCTTTTCCGCATTGTCTTTGCTTATCCTTTTTGCGTTTGTTTTGACTTTTTCAAAAGGCGGAACAGTTGTTTTAATTCTTTCTTGGCTTTTGTTTTTGCTGTTTAAAGTTCCTAAATCGCGTAAAGTAATAGCTGTTGCCGGATTTGTTTTCTTACTCGCTTTTGCGATGTTTTTTGCCTATAACGGCGATTATATTGCAAACAAATTACAGCCGGTCAAAGCTTCTTCAAGAGTAAGAGTGGAATATTGGCGGGCGGGGTTAGAAATGCTCAAAGAAAAACCTCTTGTTGGTTTTGGGCTGGGCAGTTTCGGTAGAATTTATGCAAAGTATAAATTGCCCAAAGCCGAAGAAACGCAGATGGCTCATAACGATTTTCTTCAAATATGGACAGAACTTGGGGCTGTGGGATTTTTAATATTCTTAAGTATTTTTATCTTTTACTTCAGGCAAATGAATCGGCAAATAAAAAATATCAATAATCTCTCGTCAACTCAAAAGGTCTTTATTTACGGAGGGTATGTTTCAGTTCTATCTTTTGCATTTCATTCTTTGGGAGATTTTAGTTTTTATGTTTTCAGCGTTCCGTCTATTCTTTTTATGATTATGGGTGTTTCGTTGGGCATAAATTGCGAAGAGAAAAAAGTTAAAAATAAAAAATTACTCTTTGTTCCCTTATTTGTTGTGACAGTTTTTATTATTTTCTTGCTTTTTAGAGTTTTTACAGCTGAGGGGCATTGTTTAAAAGCTATGAATTCCAAGAGTGTAGATGAAACTATAAGTCAACTACAATCTTCTATTCTTTATTGCGATTGGGGAGAGGATGAGTATAGGAGGAGTTATCATTATTTATTGAGCCAAATTTATAAACAAAGAATGTTTCAGGAAAGAAAAGATTTTACTCCAACAATAATCGAGCATTTGAATCAAGCTATAAAATATGACAAGTGCCGTTCTCTTTACTACAGGGAATTGGCTTGGATAAGTTTATTAAAAAATGATAAAGAAAAAGCGATGGAATACATAGAAAAAGCAATTTCTTGCTATCCTACTAATGGAGTTAATCATCTCGTGATGGGGGATATTTATATAGCCATAAATAAGAAAGATGAAGCATTAAGAGAATATCAAATAGCATTGGAGTATGATGTTTCTTTGAAAGAAGAAATAGATAAACGAATGGCGAATTTCGGCAAAAAATGATTTACTATGTTTAGAAAATAATATAGAGTATTTTGGCTGTGGGTTGTCCGCCACTCCCTCCATTAATACGATGGCGGGCAGGAAACATTGGCGAGACAAACCCTGAACCATATAGGGTTCAGGGTTTGCAAGAAATCTTGGTTTCTGGTTTAATTAATACTGATGATTACACAGATTTTAGGAAGATTACACCGATTAGAGATTTAGTTTATCCGTGTAATCGGATATTTTTTAATCTGTGTTATCATTATATGCGAGCGAAGCGAACAATTATTTTCAATGGAGTCTTGAAAAATGATAAAAATTTTAGTTATTCACGGTCCAAATCTTGATCTATTAGGCGAAAGAGAACCTAATGTTTACGGGAAAGACACATTAGAGGGCATCAATTCACTTTTGCAAAAAGAAGCAAAAAAGAATGACATAGAGCTTAAAACTTTTCAGTCGAACAGCGAAGGCGATATTGTCAATTGCCTAGGGGATAACAGGAAGTGGGCTAAAGGTATAATCATAAATCCTGCCGCTTATACTCACACGTCGGTTGCCATAAGAGATGCGATTAAAGCTTTGGGCATTCCGACTGTAGAGGTGCATTTATCCAACATTTATGCAAGAGAAGAATTCCGTCAAAAATCTCTTATTGCTCCCGTAGCAGTTGCTACAATATCCGGTTTTGGAAAACAAAGTTATGTATTGGCTTTATACGGGCTATTAAGTTTGGTAAAAACATCCTAAAAAGGATGTTTGATTACACAGATTTTAAGAACAGATTACACAGACGATAAATAACCAAATGAAACATTTGTGCCGATAAATCGGTACAAAAGAGAATGAAAATGTTCCGACCCGCCTGCCAAAGAACTCGTTTGGCGGGCAGGCGTAACATCGGGATAGAAAGGGCATTTTAAAATGGCTAAATTGTGGGGAAAAAATTACAAGCTTCTTCGAGACATAGAAGAATTTACTGTGGGCGAGGACTATATACTGGACAATGAACTTGTAGAAGCCGATGTTTTTACAAATATTGCGCAGGTTAAGATGTTAAATTCGATAGGAATATTGAATAAGCAAGAAACGTCTAAACTTCAAAAAAGTTTAAAAGAAATAATCAAGTTATGGGAGAAAGGTGAATTTAAAATAAGTCGCGAACAAGAAGATGTGCATACGGCTGTGGAGAATTACTTGACTAAAAAATGTTGTTCTGTGGGCGCAAAAATTCATATCGGCCGCTCAAGAAATGATCAGGTGATTTCGGATTTAAGACTCTATTCCAAAGAAAAACTTTTATCTTTAGGTGAACCGCTTCTGGCTTTAATCGAAACACTATTGAGATTTGCACAAAAACATAAAGATATTCCCATGGTCGGATATACACATTCCCGCAAAGCTATGCCTTCATCTGTTGGCTTATGGGCGGCATCTTTCGCGGAATCTCTTGTAGACAATTTAAGAATTTTGAGAACAGCCTATATTCTTAATAATCGCTCTGCCTTGGGTTCGGCTGCATCTTACGGCAGTAATCTTGAAATTGACAGAGAACTTTTAAGGGAATTATTGGGTTTTGAGAAAATACAAAATAACGTTCTCTATGTAAATAATTCCAGAGGGAAAATCGAATCAATAATACTATTTGCTTTAGTACAAGTTATGCTTGATTTAGCTAAGTTATCCGAAGACCTTATTCTTTTCACAAGAGAAGAATTCGAATATTTCACATTGCCCGGGGAAGCTCTTTTGGGTTCATCAGTTATGCCTCAAAAAAGGAATCCGGATGTCTTAGAGCAGGTCAGAGCAAGATATGTGCAGGTCCAATCTTGTCTTTTTACGGTTCTTAATATTCTCAAAGGTTTACCTTCAGGTTATAACAGTGATTTGCAATTGACAAAGGAGCCTCTTATTAAAGGTTTCCAAATTACTAAACTTTCATTAGTAGTAATGGATATATTGGTAGGCAAATTAAAAGTAAACGAAAACAAACTCGTTAAAGGTTTTAGTAAAGAGGTCTTTGCCGCTGATGAAGCCACAAAACTTGCAAAGAAGGGGATGCCGTTTCGTGAAGCTTATAAAAAAGTTGCCAAAAATTTGGATAAATTGGGGAAAATAGACCCGTATAAAAATATAAAAGATAAAAAATATCAAGGAGCGACTGGGAATCTTTCTTTAGAAGAAAATAAAAAACAAGTTGACATCTATAAAAACCTTTTGAAGCAGGAAAAAGAGAAACTAAAGGCGGTTAGGATTAAACTACTAAAATAATTTTATTCTTTTCTATTGAATCTTTTTTCTATTTCATTCCAGCTGAATCTTATTACTGTAGGTCTTCCGTGCGGACACCAATTTTTGTATTCGGTATTTTCCCATTGGTTGATCAAAGATTTTATTTCTTCATCAGTTAGTTTGTCTCCCGCTTTGATAGCCGCTTTACATGCTACTACGGTAAGAATTTTTTCCATACATTCTTCCACAGAAGATTTCTCGTCCATATTTTCAAACTCCTCGGCAATATCAAGAATGATAACTGATGGAGATAACTTTTTAATTGTTTTGGGAACGGAATGCACTATAAAAGTATTTTGTCCAAAAGGTTCAATGTTGAATCCTAATTTTTTGAGTAAAACCAAATTTTCAGTAATCATAGAAGCTTCGTGCTTATTTAATTCTATCGTTTCAGGTATAAGAAGATTTTGCACCTGAATAGTTGAAGTTTTCATTTCTTTTTTTAGTTTCTCATAAAGAACTCTCTCGTGGGATGCATGCTGGTCTAGCATAAAAACTCCTTCAGAATCTTCTCCCAATAGGTAGGTGTTTTTAATCTGTACTTTGATATTTAATTTATCAGAAACAAGAAGATAATCTTCTCTCTTTTCTTTAACCCCGTTAGAAATTCCCTCTATTTCATCTCTTGCAATAGAATCCCCGAGTATTTTATTTCTAACGGGGTGAACTGGTGTTTTTTTAAATTCTGTAAATCCCAATTGAGTGTTTTTATCTTTTTCAGTTAAAGGCGTCCTTGTGTAGGGTTTATCAAAGGTCTTTATTGTTACGTTTGGTTTTTTGAAAAATATTTCAGGTAAAAGTTTGGCATTTTTCAGACAGTTTCTTACTCCTTCGCGGATGATTTCGAAGATTTCATTTCCCTTTTGAAATTTGATGATATCTTTAGAAGGATGCACATTTATATCTATTTCTTTTGGATCTATCGTAAGAAATAGAAAAACTTGAGGTTGTCTTTCTTCCGGTATAACAGGTTGATATCCTCTTTTGCAGGCGGATGCTATTAAACCGCTTGAAATCATCCTGCCGTTTACAAAGAGATATTGCATGCCAGATTTTCTTCTGGCGAAGAAAGGCTTACATATAAATCCTTCGATGTGAAAAAAGATATTTTCTATTTTAAGAGGGATAAGTTCGGAAGCGAACTCTTTGCCCCAAAAGTCTATAATTTTATCTAAATTGTTATCCCTGCGGGGTGTATTTATGCGTTGTTTTTTGTTGTGAAATAGCTGAAACGCAATTTTGGGATGAGCCAATGCCTCTCTTGTTACAGTGTTTAATATATGTCTTAATTCGACGTTGTCGTTTTTTAGAAATTTTCTTCTTGCAGGGAGATGAGAAAAAAGGTTTTTAACCGTTACAGTAGTCCCTTCAGGGCTGGCTTGTTCGGTTATTCTTTTTATCTTTCCGTTTTCTGCTTCAACCAAAATGCCTATTGATTCTTTTTTTGATTTTGTAAGAATGGAAAGTTGCGATGCTGTTGCAATTGAAGGCAGAGCTTCGCCGCGGAATCCTAAAGTGGAAAGTTTTAATAGGTCGTTGAAATCGCGGATTTTGCTTGTGGAATAACGCTCTAGGCAAAGTTCGGCGTCATCTCTTGTCATTCCATCGCCGTCGTCCCTGACTCTTATAAGTCTTTTTCCGCCTTCTTCAAGCTCAATTGTTATTTTTTTTGCATCCGCATCCAATGAATTTTCAATCAATTCTTTTATGACGGATACCGGTCTTTCTATTACTTCCCCGGCCGCAATGCGTTTGATTGTGTCTTCACAAGGAATTCTAATTTTACCCATAGCGGATGTATTTTATCAGAGAAGTAAAAATCAGACAAAGGCTCCCAAGACATTTGGTCTGCCGTGTATGGTATAATTTCCGAAAATGTTTAAATGGTTTAAGAAAGAAAAGCAGGTGGTTTTAATATCAAATAGCGGAAAAGAGTTTATTCTTGATTCCGAAATTCCCAATAAAATCGGCAGGGGTCAGTCTGCTCATGTATTTGTTGATGATGACCTTGGTGTTTCACGCCAAAATTCTGTAGTTACCTTTGATAAAAAAATGAACATGTATTATATCCAAGATACAGATAGTAAGCATGGCACTTATTTAAACGGTGAACAAATATCAGAAAAAAAAGAATTAAAGAGCGGAGATATAGTAGGAATCGGTAAATATACCAGATTTACATTTGGAATACGATGATCCCCGTTAGAGATTAAAAGCAAGACGACCTCTATCTTAATATTTACAATGAAGAGCAATAAAAGTTTCTATACAGATACAAGAGTTGATTTACGGTCGCCATAGATACAATGGCGACCTATCTCTAACGGGGTAAATATGTTTACAAAACAAACACTGCTTGAGCTTTGCGCTTCTGTTGGCGCTGATTTTACGGAAGTTAGAATAGTAGAATCCTTCAATACCGCTATGCAAATTCAAGACGGAAAAGCTTTAAAACTCAGCTCATCAAACTCTATAGGCGCCGGAATCAGAGTATTAAAAGACGGCAGTTGGGGCTTTGTTTCCTGTGAAAATCTCTTAAATAAAGATTCTCTGTATTCGGCAATAAAAAACGCATTGGCTCTTGCTACTTCCTTGGATGAAAAGTGGACGGAGAAAAGAGAAATAGCGAAAATTGAACCTATCCAAGCCATAATTTCCTCAAAAGTAAAAATCGATCCCCGGGATGTTCCTTTTAAGACAAAGATGCAGAAGTTGAGCCAGCTTGAAGCAAGTGCGAGAGAATATTCTCCCTCTGTAGTTAATACGGTTCTTAATTACGGTGATTCTTATATAAAGGAAACTATAAGTAATTCCTCGGGAACTTATATACAACAGGAAAAAATTTTGACTCGGGCTTCTTTAACCGTTACTGCTTATAAGGATGGGGTAAGACAATCTTCTCATAAGTCTGCGGCCGGAGTTAAAGGATTTGAAATAATAGAAGAACTTACACCGGAAAATTTTTCGCATAAAGTTGCATCTAAAACAGTTGAACTTCTTGCGGCAGAAAATCCTCCTTCGGGAAGATTTCCCGTTATACTTGCGCCGTCTATGGTGGGACTGTTTACACATGAAGCCGTAGGACACAATGCCGAAGCGGATGCTGTTAAAGGCGGCAATTCAATTTTTGAAGGTAAGATAAATAGTCAAATTGCTTCTTCGGTTGTTTCTATGGTGGATGACCCTACTTTTAAAAATGCATATGGCTCTTATGTGTATGACAGCGAAGGCACAAAAGCGAAAAAAACGATAATAATCGAAAACGGTGTTTTGAAAAATTTTATTAATAATCTTGAAACTGCGCGCTTTTTTAATATTTCTCCTACAGGAAATGCAAGAGCCGACGGTTATTCTTCATTGCCAATAGTAAGGATGAGTAACACATATATGCTCCCAGGCAAGTCGAGTTTTGATGATATTCTTGCAGGCACAAAAAAAGGTATATTTGTAGAAGATGTGGGCTTTGGCGGTTATGTATTCCCTGAAAGAGGGCAATTTATGTTTAACGCAAATTCTTCGTACTTAATTGAAAACGGCAAGAAAACTAAATTATTGAAAAATGTATCTTTAACCGGGCTTACACTTGAAACTCTACTTAATGTTGAACAGGTAAGCAAGGAATTTTCTCTTTCGGGTGAGGGAGGGACATGCGGTAAGAGCGGACAAGGGGCTCCTGTTGATGACGGCGGACCCTATATCAAAGTGAAAGAAATGTTGGTGGGGGGAAGGTAAGAAACAAATCAAATATTAAATATCAAATATGAAAAACGCAAAATGACAAAGAAAAAATTAAATATACATATTACCCCTAGAAATTCAGAGAATTTCAGGGATCAAGTCCTCGGAATCTTGAAAAGATTCCAGAGGGAAAATTAAAATAACAAATCAAAAATGAAAGATAAAAATATAGAAAAATGGGCTTTGAAAGCTTGTGAACTTCTTAAGAAAAAACCTATTGACCAGGCAGAGGTCGCTATCTTTGGCGGCGATGATATTGAAGTGGAGTTCGAAAAAAATAAAATATCTTCTTCTGCAATGCATTCTAATCGGACTATTTCCATAGTGGCTTTTGCCAAAGGGGGTAGGGGCAGATATTCCACTACTATTTATAACGAAGAAGATATTGAAAAAGCGGTGGACATTGTTTCTTCTATAACGCTTAACGCTCATCATGACCCCGACTTTAAATCGCTTCCTTATTTTTCTAAATATCTTGGGATAGAAAACCTGTTTGATGAAAAGGTTGTTTCTCTCGAAAAGAGCAAACTCTTTGTTTGGGCGGCTAACGCGATTAAAGAAGCGCTTGGCATAGAACCAAATATAATTATTTCAGGAGAAGTGACATTGAGTTCAGGAGAAGGGTTTCTTGCAAATACTAATGGCGTAGAAGCAACTGATAAAACCACTAATATTGCCATGAGTTTATTCGGTGTGCTTCATTCTGGTGGGGAAGTAGGCAGCGCTTATGACTTTGATGAAGCAAGAATGTTAAAGGATTTTACTCCTTTGGGATTAGGGGAAAAAATTGCGAATGATGCCAGAAATCAACTTGGTCCAAGAAAGTGTAAAGGTGGTAGGCTTCCCGTAGTTTTGGGACCGTTAACTTCCGCTTCTTTATTCGGCACACTTGCTTCTGCGTGTAATGCGGAAGGGGTCCAAAGAAAGCGTTCTTTTTTATGCGATATGAAAAACAAACAAATAGCTTCTAAAATTTTAACTATAACCGATGACCCGTTGATTGCAGGCGGTATTCACTCCGGTTCTTTTGACGGCGAAGGAACAGCTCATAAGAAAATTTTACTCATAGAGAAGGGAATATTGAAAACATATTTGCATAATTCTTATACTGCTGGCAAAAGTGGCGAGGAAAATACAGGACATGCGACTTTCACGGGAGGAATCTTGCCTACTAACCTTATTCCTAAATTAGGTAGTCGAACCGCAAAAGAAATTATAAGCGAAATAAAAGAAGGTATATACATAGATAGCACATCAATTCAGCCTGATTCAGCATCCGGAGATTTTTCCCAGCCAATCGATTTTGGATTCAAGATAGAGAACGGGAAAATTACCTATCCTTTAAAAGAAACAATGGTCGGGGGCAATTTTGTAGAACTTTTAAAAAACATTGAAGAAATATCGTCTGATTATAGAGCAGAGCCTGGTAGTATAATGCCTACAATAAAAGTGAAAGAAATGCAGGTTATCGGGTGAATAGGAAGTATAGAAATTATACCTCTACAGCTCTAAAGGTTGCAAAATTATGGCTGAATGGAAAAAGAACCGGAAATTAAGTCAAACACAGGTTTTTATCATTTCAGCTATATTTGGATTTTGTATTTTAGCGTTATTGCCTATTGTAACAGGTCATAATAACCCATTTGATGTAGAAGATAAATCTTACTTTGTTGTATTAATTGTTGGGGGATTCATACTTGGAATGTTGGCTCCACGTTATCTTGCAGTATGCTATTTAGGCGTGTGGCTCGGACAAGTTTTGGCAATTGAGGTATTACCCGGAATAGACAAGGCTTGGTGGATGTTGGGCGTTTTAACTTTTGGTATCTTAAGTATTTTGGTTTTGGTTGGCGCGTTTATAGGCTCTATAATTATAAATTCGATAGAACCACCCGAAAAAAAGTGAAAGAAATGCAGGTTATCGGGTGAGTGATATTTCACAAGTATAATTTGATTAAGTTAACAAAGGTTGCTTTTTTATTGTTGTTTATTATTTGGTAACCGTTATTAACTATTATTAACCCTTTTTAACCATTGTTAACCTTTTTAATATCTTTGACGAATAAGTCTCTTTTTAGTACAATTCTAAGACTATGGAAAAGATATATATATTCGAATCGACTTTAAGAGAAGGCGAGCAGGCCGCAGGTTGCGGATTCAATCCCAAGAATAAATTAGAAATTGCCCAACAGTTGGAAAGATTGGGGGTTGATGTTATTGAAGCGGGATTTCCTGTGAGCTCTCCCGGAGAACTTGAGGCTGTAAAATTGGTCGCATCTAAGATTAAGAAATGCGTTGTTGCCGGTCTTGCACGTTCCTTAAAAAAAGATATTGACGCATGCTGGGAAGCAATAAAAAAAGCTAAAAAACCAAGGATACATGTGTTTTTAGCGACTTCCAATATACACATGAAATATAAATTTGGTAAGGCGCGCGAAGAAATCTTAAAGATGGCGGTTGAGGGGGTAAAATATGCCAAGAAATATACCAATGATATAGAATTTTCTCCTGAAGATGCTACAAGAACAGACCTTGGTTTTTTATGCGAGATTGTAGAATCTGTAATTAATGCGGGCGCAACGGTTGTCAATATACCTGATACGGTGGGCTATGCATTACCTATGGAAATGTACAGAATTATAAAACACGTAAAAGAGAATGTTTCTAATATAGACAAAGCTATAATCTCAGTCCATTGCCATAATGATTTAGGACTTGCATCTGCTAACTCTATTGCCGCAGTTGAAGCAGGCGCAACTCAAGTCGAATGCACGATAAACGGAATTGGCGAAAGAGCGGGAAATGCATCCTTGGAAGAGGTAGTTATGGCGATTCAGACAAGAAAAACTCTTTTACAAAAATTCACTCAAGTAAATACAAAAGAAATTTGCAAGACATCGCGTCTTATATCTCATTTAACCGGGATTTATGTCCAACCCAACAAAGCTGTTGTTGGCAGTAACGCTTTTGCTCATTCCGCAGGTATTCACATTGATGGAATTCTAAAAAACAGACGCACCTATGAAATAATGAAACCGGAAGATGTCGGAGCCCAAGGTCATAAGATAGTGTTGACTGCTCGCTCGGGAAGACATGCCTTAAAAGATAAATTGCAGAAGTTGGGATATAAATTAAAAGATAAAGATTTCCAGAAAACATACGAAAAATTCTTAAACTTGGCAGATAAAAAAAGAGAAATCTTTGACGAAGATTTGATGACACTTGTGGAAGGTCAAATTTTCAAGATTCCCGAAACCTATTCTTTGCAGTATGTAAATGTGGTAACCGGCAATAAAACTATTCCAACTGCCACGGTTGAAATAAAGCAAAAAAGTAAAATAACCGAAGAGGCGTCATGCGGTGATGGTCCTGTTGATGCTGTTTATAAAGCTGTAGACAGAATTACGAAAATTAAGACGAAGCTTTTAGATTATTCAATAAAATCGGTTACTAGCGGCAAAGAGGCTTTAGGCGAAGTTACCGTAAAGATTAAGGTAAACGGGAAAGAATTTTTAGGGAAAGGCGCATCTACAGACATTATAGAAGCATCTGCTAGAGCATATTTGGAAGCTATCAATCGAGCATGTCAACCCCGTAAATAAAATTGCGTAGTAGGTTTATGAATAAAGGATTAAATGAGAGAAGTATCCGCTAAAGTATTTACCGCCGTTATTGCTAAACTCATAAAAGAAGCTAATTACGAATTACCTCTGCAAGTAAAGAAGGCAATCATTCAATCATCTTACAAAGAAACTTCTAAGCTGGGAAAATATATTTTCAAGCAGATGCTTGAGAATATAAATATAGCCCCAAAAAAGAAAATGCCTTTATGCCAAGACACTGGTATACAGGAAATCTTTGTGTCTATAGGAAGAAATATTTTGGTGAAAGGGAATATAGAAGAGGCTATAAATAAAGGCGTTAGTATAGCGACAAAGGAAGGAAAATTAAGAGCGTCAATTGTAAAATCTCCTCTTTTTGAAAGAATTAATACCAAAGATAACACCCCTGCAGTGATTCATTATAAATTTATATCGGGCGAGAGAATAAAAATAACCGTAATGCCCAAAGGATTTGGCTCTGAAAATACTGGCGCGGTTAAAATGCTTACGCCTTCGCAGGGAATAGAAGGTGTTAAAAATTTTGTCTTAGAGGTTATAAAAGAAACCGGATCAAATGCATGCCCTCCTCTTTTTGTGGGAATAGGAGTGGGAGGAAGTATGAGTAATGTCACGCTTTTGGCAAAAGAGGCACTTCTTTGTCCACTTAACACATCAAATCCTGACAAGAAAATCGCAAAACTCGAAAAAGAACTTCTTAAGAAAATAAATAAATTGGGAATAGGACCTCAAGGAGTTGGCGGAAAAGTGACCGCTTTAAATGTGAGTATCAAAGATTTTCCTACACATATAGGTGGATTGCCGGTGTGTGTAAATTTGTCGTGTTATTTATTGAGATATAAAAGCGCGATAATATAAATATAAAATATTGGTTAATAATGGTTAAAAACAGTTAATAACGGTTAATAGTGGTTACGAAAATTGTTAAAAAGCAGTAATTTAAATGTAACCTTTATTAACTAGTGTTAACCTATGTTAACTTTTGTTAACCGTATAACTAAAAACAAATAATGGTTAAGAAAACATTAAATACTCCTCTAACTGCAAATAAAGTTGCTTGTCTAAAGGCTGGTGATGTAGTATTAGTCACCGGCATTATCTATACTGCACGGGATGCGGCGCATAAAAAAATAGTTGAATCTATTAAGAAAAGAAAAAATTTACCTTTTGATTTAAAAAGTCAGATTATTTATTATACTGGTCCAACTCCTGCGCCCACTTGCCCGCCAAAGCCTGGGCGACGGCGGGAGGCAATGCCGATTGGTTCCTGTGGGCCTACTACAAGTTCGCGAATGGATTCTTATACTGTCCCGCTTTTGGAAAAAGAGCTAAAAGGAATGATTGGCAAAGGAAAAAGAAGCGAAGAAGTGATAAAAGCGATAAAAGAACATAAAGCGGTTTATTTTCTCGCAGTGGGCGGAGCAGCTGCATTACTTGCCACAAAAATAAAAAAATCAAAAATAATAGCATACCCGGAACTTGGCACCGAAGCTATACGTGAATTAGAAATAAAAGATTTTCCTGTGATTGTTGCAATAGATTCTAAGGGGAGGAGTATATTCAATAGGGCTCAATAAAAATTATTTCGCCCTTGATTGCACAGATTAAACCTTCGTAAAATCTGTCTAATTAACAACTCTGACGAATGTGTAAAAACTATATATTGAAGTATAGAAGTTACTATATTTATATGCGATAATGTTAAAACAAAATTAACTCCTAAAAGGAGGAGCTTATTATGAGACAAGTTAAAATCGTTGTAGAAAAACATCCTGATGGTTATATAGCTTATCCATTGGGACTTAAAGGTGTCGTAGTCGGAGAGGGGGACACCTACGAAGAAGCGCTTACCGATGTGAAATCCGCAATTCGTTTTCATGTTGAGACCTTTGGGAAAGAAGTGATGAGAATAGAACCTCCAATCCTTGAAGCCTTCGTCGCCGAAACTGGAGTAAATGTCTAATATATGAAATTCCCCGTTGATGCTCCCAAACGCAAAGTAATAAAAGCGTTAGAAATTCTGGATTTTCGAATTGTAAGAGAAAAAGAGCACATTTCAATGTTACGGGAAAATCCTGACGGAAGTGAAACGCCTTTGACTATGCCGAACCACTCCAAAATAAAATCTTCTACATTAAGAACAATTTGCACCCAATCCGGAATTACAAGAGACGAGTTTCTGGATGCTTATAGGAAAAAAGCAGTTTGAAAGGAGTTTAATAGGACTTGTTTTATTCTTGATTACTAAGATTATTTAGATTTAATCAGTGTAATCTTTAGTTTAAAAAAGAAAGGATAGAAAATGAGAGCTGATAAGAGGGAAAATAACGAAATACGGAAAATGAAGGTGGAACTTGATTACATAAGACATGCCGAGGGTTCCTGTTTAATAGAAATGGGAAATACTAGAGTAGTATGCACTGCCACATTTGAAAATAGAGTTCCTGCTTTTTTGAAAGGAACGGGCGGAGGTTGGGTTACGGCTGAATACGGAATGCTCCCCCGCGCAACAGGAATAAGAACTTATCGCGACCAAACAAGGGAAGGCGGGAGAGTAAAAGAAATCCAGCGGTTAATCGGAAGAGTTTTAAGAACAGTTACGGATTTGAGGGCTTTTGGAGAATCGACAATGAAAATTGACTGTGATGTTATACAGGCAGACGGCGGGACAAGAACTGTTTCGATAATAGGCGGATTTATCGTTTTGGTGGAAGCGTTTAAAAAATTAAGAACTCAACGAGTAATACATTCTATACCCATTAAAGATTATCTTGCTGCGGTGTCGATTGGAATTGTAGAGGGCGAAAAACTGCTTGACCTTGCATACAGCGAAGATTCCAAAGCGGAAGTGGATATGAATGTCTGCATGACAAACAACGGCAAGATAGTTGAAATTCAGGGAACAGCCGAAAAAGAACCTTTTTCTTTCACAGACCTTGATGGTATGCTTTCGTTAGCGAAAAAAGGAATAGCAGAAATAATTGAGATAGAGAAAGAGATAGTGGGAATAATTGTTTAAAAATACAATTGCAAAAGGAAATTTCTAATACCCAATTTCTAATGGAACCCATGAAAAATGCCGTTTTTAACGGGATGAATATCTAATTTAGAAATACTCAGTGAATGGTAGAATATAAAGTTATTGAACCCCTTTTGGGAATTAGACATTAGACATTTTGTTAGGAATTGGATATTAGTAATTGGGAATTTAAATTATTTATTAGAGATAAGGCAGTTATGCTTAACGGAATTCTATTAAAGTTATTGAAAAGGTTATAAGAAAATTTCATACATGATAAAATTGATAGAATATATAAAAAGATAAAATGAATAAGAAGATAAATAGAATTATCATTATTTTGTTTTTTCTTGCGGGGATAATAGGATTCGCAAGCCAAGCTCAAGCGGTCAACTGCGGCGATACCGACAGCGACGGAGTAACTGATACCGTTTGCAACTGCGGAGACACGGTTGTAGGAGCGGTTGGTTATACTTACCAACTTGCAGGAGATTTAACCTGCACCGGACATGGTTTAATTGTTGGAGCCGACGGTATTACAATAGATGGTGACGGCTACACAATAACCGGCGACGACGGAGCCAGTGATTACGGTATTGATAACTCTGGTGGTTATAGCAATGTTACTATTCAAAACTTTGGCACAAGCGCTGATTCTGGAATTTCTAATTTTTTCCACGGAATTTATGTAAATAACTCAACCGATAGTATTATTCAAGACAACATTGTCAATTCAAACACCAACCATGGCATTCGTCTTTCTTCTTCCGTCTCCTGCGTTCTGACTAATAACACTGTCAATTCAAACAGCCGCGGCATTTCCCTTACTTCTTCCGTCTCCTGCGTTTTGGTCAACAACACTACCAATTTTAATAATTACGGCATTATCCTTACTTCTTCCGAATCTAGCACTCTGATTGGCAACACTGCCAATTTAAACAGTTACGCGGGCATCTTTCTTTCTTCTTCCGGCTCTAGCATCTTGACCAGCAATACCGCTAACTCAAACGCCGGCTACGGCATTCAACTTTTTTCTTCCGCTTCCAGCGCTCTGACCGAGAATACAATGTTAATGAATATAAATGATTTTTCTGATGACCAAGCCATCAATAATACCTACCAAAACAATCAATTCCTGCATAATAGCACCAACACTGTGCTTTCCTTTGTTGAAACAAGCGTTCCAGGAATTAAAAATATTAATGATACCATCAGCTTTATTGTTACTGCTAAAGAACCCGATGGCACGGATTGTGTCGACTGCACTGTCATTACCACTTCTCCTTCAGAATTATCGTTAAGCTACAGCGACAACGGGAGCGGGGTAGTGACCGGCAATTTTATCCCGACCAGAACAGGAACATATTCCTTAGACATCCGAGTAACCGATGATAACGGCAATATCGCCAAAAGAAACTATTCTTTTTTCGTGGGAGCTATTGATACTCAAACTACTACCTATTATTTCCGGGGTATAAAACCGACCCATGGCCAGCCAGCTGGAACAGACGCAAGAAGTCTACTTTTGACTGCGTCAATCAATACTGAGATATGGGCTTGTAGCTCTTGGGTTTTGAACTCTATAGATGAGATTCCTGATTATCCTCTTGCCTACCTTTCTTCAATAGATAGTTATACTTGGTATAAACAAACAGCGGCCAGCGGAGCCTATATCGGAGCTCAAAGATATGTTACTTATGATCCCATAGTTGATGTCAACAGTTCGGTGGCCGCGGTTGCTGATTACACTTGGATTAACAAAAACTTTACCGGCTTAAATTGGGCAATAGATTATCCTTGGAGTTGGTATTGGCTGTCTTTAAAATTGAGAGGAATTGGAGGTTCTCCTTGTTGGACCACTTTTCCCGAGGGAGAAACCGATAAATCCTACGCCGACTTCACCTATCAATACACCACTACCCCGGCAATCAAATCCATCTCCGACGAGAACATTATGGTTCTTTCGGCAACAGCCGACCCCAGCGATACCTGTATTATCAGCATTGTTTTAGAAGATTCTTTAACCTCAGATACTTCCACAATGGATATCGTTTTATCTTCTCCTGTTCGGATTGATATTTCCATTGACGAATGGAACACTACAGCTCTCTATTACAAACAATGGGAAGAAGAAGCAAGCGAACCTGGTATTACAGCAACACATACTATAAGCGGTTTTGCTCCAAACAACTATTATTCAGTAACAAAAGACGGCGCTTTAGTAGGTTTATACATATCAGACAACCTGGGCAAGCTAACTTTCACATGTTTAGCAGGCAGCGTCTTCTCTGTTGTAGGTCTGGATACTATTTTCCAAACAGATAGAGATGACGACGACGCTGATTACCGCTGTTTCCTAACAACCCTTTTTGCTAAAGCGATGGCGGATGAAGATAGAGTCTTATGTAAATTTAGAGAATTCAGAGACAGCTATCTGCTTACTAATCCTGTTGGTGAAGGTTTCGTAGCCACTTACTATAAAGTTTCTCCGCATGCGGCTCTATTTATAAAAGAGCATCCAGTATTAAAGAAAACAGTAAGAAGCGTATTAAATCCTTTAATCTGGATGAGTGAAAAAAGCATAAAATAGAAGAACAAAAGAGATTGTGGGAATTATTATATAGTTGGGGGTCTATAGCTAATAGTTGATAGTGAAAAACCATAAACTATACACCATAAACCATTTTAGAATGCTTAACGGAATTCTATTAATAGATAAACCCAAAGGTTTGACTTCATATAAAGTTGTTGAAAAGGTTGCTCGTAACTTCCATATAAAGAAAGCGGGGCATCTCGGCACTCTCGACCCTATGGCTACGGGACTTCTTCCAATCTGTATTAACGAAGCCACAAAAATCGTACAGTTTTTTATAAACAAAGATAAAGAATACGAAGGAACTCTGCTTTTAGGTACTGTTACCGATACGGGTGATATAACCGGGAAAACAATAAAAGAAAACAAAAAATTTGAAGTGAACCAAGCTCAAATAAGAACTGCATTTAAAAAATTTACAGGCACATATTTGCAAACACCGCCGATGCATTCAGCTATAAAACAAAACGGTAAGAAGCTCTATAAGCTCGCCCATAAAGGTGAAGAAGTCGAAAGAAAGAAGCGGGAAATTACCGTCTATTCACTGGAAATAAATTCTTTTAGCAAAACTAAAATAAAATTTACGGTTGCATGTTCAAAAGGTACATATATAAGAAGCCTAGTCAGTGATATAGGCGAAGAATTAGGTTGCGGCGCTACATTGGCAGATTTAAGAAGAACCAAAGTCGGTAATTTTTCCATAAAAAACGCAAAACCGCTTGAAGAGTTATTGGAACCTACCTTCGGCAAAGCCGATAAGAAGGGAAATATTAAAGATTATTTGATTGACATAAAAATGGGCTTAACGGACTTGCCTGAGCTTAAAATAGAAAACGATTTTCTAAAAGACACTTTTTGCGGAACTCCGATATACAAGAAAACTATCTCAGACAGAGATTTTAAACTAAGTAAAGGTCTTATAGTTAAAGTTTTGTCACAAGATGGTCAGCTTGTCTCAGTTTCCAAGTGTATCAGAGATGAAAAAGACATTGAAAAATTAGCGCAGAACGGAATAGTATTCAATCATATGCGAGTATTTTTAAATTCCTAAATGTTTTTACGAGATTGCCACGCTCACTTTGTTCGCTCGCAATGACATCAATCACTATTTGTCATTACGAGGAGTCCCGAAGTTACATCGGGACGACGAAGTAATCTTGCTTTCATATTACAGAAATGCAGATTACAGGATTACTTTATAAGTGTAGGATTTTGCTCTGATTGTTCTTTTGGTTCTCTCGTCCATCGTTCTTTGCGGGGGTTTTATTTCTCCGGAGTTTCCTCTCCTGTTTCTTTCATCGATTTGATAGTAGGGTCGGTCATATCCATAACTTGAATTCCTTCCGGAGGTGTAAACTCAAATTCACTGTCAGGTATCTTTACATTCAATTGGATATTTGAATAGTATTGAGACATCATTTCTTTGTCTTCTTTATCAAGCATAACCATTTTGCTAATCATTCCGTTGTCGGCATAAATACCTATTTCTACTTTTTCGGGAACTAAAGCCAAATCCTCTATACCTGAGATTTCAGGAGTGCCCTGAAATAAATAAACATTTTTATCGTCTATCTTTTCTGTTCGAATATAAGTTATGCTGTTGCGTTTTAAGCTTTGAAACGGATTTGAAGGGTCTCCGTTTCTTTGTTTTGTTTCATCGCCTGTTTCGGCAACAAGTTTTCCCAAATCAATTTTTCGCGCCATCTTCATATTTGGATGATAAGTCCACGCTGTCTTGCCGTTGGATATAATAATTTGCTTTATATCCACATGTCCTATTTTCCCGCTCATTTCCATTCTGCTTTTATTCGGTTTCTTGAAAGAAAGTTTTCCAGTATAAATTATCCTTTGTCCCATAATTTGCATATTCATAGTCAAGTCGGATGAGTAGCTGTTGATAGTTTTTGCCTGGGCTTGGATTTTAGATATTAACTCTTCGGTTTTCTGGTCAGCGCAAGCAAAACCTGTGCTTATAAACAAAACAATAATGAATATGCTACTTACTATCCATAATCTGTTTTTTATCATTATTATTTCTCCTTTTGTTTTGAATTCATTTATCGTGTATTATACAACAGAATTTAGTTCAATAATTCAGGCAACATTTATGAAAACATTCAATAACTTTGACGAATATAAAAGGAAAAAGCCTCTATTTTTAACAATCGGTTTTTTTGACGGAGTGCATCTGGGGCATCAAAAGATCCTAAAAACTCTTGTTAAAAAAGCAAAAGCGGAAGGTTATCCTTCTGCAGTAATCACCTTTTCATTTCATCCTTTAAAACTCTTAAATTATTCTCACGGAAAACTGCTAATTATGCCACTTGAGCAGAAACTACATTATTTTGAGCAATTGGGCGTGGATTATGTCTTTGTTCTGGATTTCAATAAACATATTGTTCAGATGCAAGCCAAGGATTTCATAGGGGAAATTCTGGCTAAGAAACTAAAAGTAAAAAAAATCTATATCGGAGAAGATTTCCGTTTCGGCAAAGACAGAGGCGGAGATGTTAAACTTCTGAAAAAAGAAGGTGAATTTTTTTGGTTTTTTGTTATACCCGTCCCTCTTTTAAAGATAGGCGGTGAGATTGTCTCTAGTACCAAGATAAGAGGATATATAACCAAAGGAAATTTTAAAAAAGTAGAAAAATTTCTGGGAAGAAAATATTCGCTGATAGGTGAGGTTACAGAAGGCAAGGGTATAAGCAAAGATATCCAATTCCCAACGGCAAATATGCATTTTGATGAAGTTCTTCTTGCGCCTGAGGGTATATATGCCGGATGGGCTAGGGTTTACCCCACTAGAAGTAGGTCACCTTTGGGTGACATTACGGAAATGCCCAAGGCACTTCCTACTTCTAATGGGGCAAGGACATATAAATCAGCATTTTTTGTTGCAACCGAACCGAAGCGATTAATAGAGGCTCATATTATTGGATTAAAGAAAAATATATATCATAAACAAGTTGAGATTATATTCTTCAAAAAACTGCGTTCAAAAGTAGTTTTCAAAACTCGCCAAGAAGCCCAAATTCAAATTGCTAAAGATGTGGAGAGGGTGGGGGAGATACTGAATCAATTGTAAATTAGCAATTAACAAGTTTCAATTAAAATCCAAGATACAATAATCAAACAAATCCCAATTAACAATTATCAAGTTTCAATTAAACTGCAAGATACAATAACCAAACAATTAACAAGTTTCAATATCCAATTTCTAATTTCTCCCTAGAAAATCGGAGATTTTCCGGGACTCAATCCTCGGAATTTCTTCAAAATTCCAGAGGGCAAACAATATACAATTAACAATTTCCAATGTAAAAGTATTTTTCTACTAAAACTTGAAGTTTCTTGCTTTTTTAAATTTACAATTAGGATTCTGGAAAACAAGTTTTTCGTTAAAAAATTCTTCGGTATTTTTAGTTATTGCCCTAAGAAGTTCGGAGGAATATCCTACAGCTACAATATGAGAAAATTTATCCTTATAGAACAAGGAATTTGTCATTAGTTGTAAACCACTATTGTTAGCAAGCTTCCGAAAGTCATTAATTTCTTCTAAGAAACATACGATAAACCCAGGTTTTGATTTTTCCAATTGAATCTTCGCTGCTTCGGAGATTCTATCTCTTATTCCCTCTAAGACAGTATCTGGTTTCTCTGACTGAATAGTCATTACTACAGGATCAACTGGTTTCCCATTTTTTGATTTTTGGAAAATCACACCGTATGCTTTAAGCGGTTTTTTTTCTGAAAGCTTTTTACGGTAGTAATTGAGATCAACAACAACACCTTCGGTAGATTCCAAATCTATGTCCAACGAGCCAAGAGAGATTTTATAATTGCCCTTTAATTTACCAGTATTTATTTTACTAATCACTTGACTTGATAATTCATCAAGGAATTTATCATTTCCATGAAGTTTTTCCTTTAAAATTATATCAATAGATCCAGAATAATTTTGTCTTTGGATCTGGGGAATAATTTTATCCGCAAGTCTATAAAAATCTCTTCTTCGTATTCTTCTTGAAGCGTCTACGCTTATTCTTTTGCATTCAACATTGAATTCAAAATCTGGAGATTTGACGAGGAATTCCGAATGGGGAAGAGAATTATTTTCATGCCATTGAATTTTATAACCTTTTCGAAAAAAATGCCATGCAATCTGAATTTCAAATAAATAACTACGTGCTTGGTTGCCAATAAAATCTTTTTGATACTTATGCTTTACTAACTCCGGCATAAACCTTTGAAGAGTAGTAATCCTCCTTGCATCACCAGCTAGGCTTTTAATTTCATCTGTTAAATTTTTACGTATAGATTTCCCTTTCTTTTCGAGTTCAAAGTATTCCGTAAGTACTTGCCACTAAGGATGTCTATTCTTCAGATAAAATTTTCGGAAAATAGGACCAGAACATTGCAAAGATGTCTGATACTTATGAAGACAATTTTCAACTTCTTTTCGTCCAAGAAACCTCAGTAATTTATTTATGAGGTTTGGAACTTCATTGCCATAAATATCTGATAGTGGCTTTCTGTGTGTTAAATCGGTCAACTTAATACCCTTTCACTTCTTAACCCAAAAAACATACCCGGGTTTTAGGGCGCTTAGTATGAGTAATCCTGCAAATTTCACTTTTTTAGGTTCCTATTATTTCATTCAAACCTTCAATAACTTGAGCTAATTCTTCTGGAGATACCTTGTCAATTTTTTTGCCGATTCTTTCTACAGAGAGTGTTCGAATTTGACTGATTTTTATCCAAGAACGTTTAGGCAGATTTCCTGATTTTAGTTCTAAGGTTAGTGGAAATCCTGCGCGTTGAGGTTGACTCGTAATAGCTATTGCTATAATTGTACCTGAACGCTCATTAAAAATGTCGTGACTTACTATTAAAACGGGTCTAAAACCTGCTTGCTCACGACCTCGCGTGGGATTTAAATCAGCCCAACGAATCTCGCCTCTCAATATTTGGGCCATTCACTCAACTCCCCAGATATACCTTCTTCAGCCATCTTTTTCTCAAAAGTTGGGTTGAGTTTGGCGCATTCTTTTGCCAAACGGCTGTGTTCTATGCGTTCTAATTTCTCCTGTACGGCCTCTTGAATCGCACGACTGCGATTTGGGAAAATATGCTTATCCCCAACCAGTTTATCTAAACGTTTAAGAGTTTTCTGGTTAAGGGTAATCGCGACTTTTGTTGTGCTCATAGTCCACCTTGCAGTATTACTATATGTCATACCAATAATTTTGTCAAGTTTATGCACTGAACCGAGCTTGCTCTGGTTCAGTGCTTGATTTAGAGTTCACTATTTATCTATAATCATTCTAAATGAAAATTCTCCACATAGACACAGAAAAAGGTTTTAGAGGTGGAGAGTTACAGGTTCTTCTGCTTATGGAGGGATTGAAGGAACGGGGGCATGAAAATTTTCTGGTAACTCCGTTTGAGAGCCTCTTAAGTAAAAAAGCCAAACCTATCGCAGATTCTATTTTTACATTACAGCCCCAAAGAATATTAGATATTGCAAATGTCTTCAAAGTCTGCAAATGTATAAATTCTTCAAAACCCGACATTCTGCATCTTCATACTTCTCATTCTCATCTTATAGGAGGAATAGCCGGTTGGATTAAGGGCATACCCACCGTTGTTACCAGAAGAGTGGATTTCCCCGTTAGAGACAGATTTAAATATAATAAACTTACTGGTAAAGTTATCGCTATTTCACAAGCAGTAAAAAATATACTAATAGAAGGGGGAGTTGAGGAAGATAAAATTGTTCTTATACCAAGCGGTATCGACACCAAAAAGTTTGATAATGTAAAACCGGCGGATTATCTGTTAAGAGAATTTAATATTCCCGATAAAAAGCTGATAATAGGGACAATAGCTCACCTTACCGACCATAAAGGTCATACTTATCTATTGGATGCCATTCCTCAAGTTTTAAAAGAATTTCCTCATAGTTTCTTTTTGTTTGTAGGCGGAGGGGAATTGAAAGATTTTTTAAGGACAAAATCTAGAATATTGGGAATCAGAGACAAGGTTTTTTTAACCGGGTTTAGAGAAGATATCCCTGAAATTCTCTCTGTATTAGACCTCTTTGTTCTTCCCTCGCATCTTGAAGGATTGTGTACATCTTTGATGGATGCTATGTATATGGAAGTTCCTGTAGTAGCGACGACTGTGGGCGGGATACCGGAAGTAATAGAAAATGGTAAGACAGGATTACTTGTTCCCCCTAAAGACCCATCTGCTTTAGCAGTGGCGATTATTCAGCTTCTTCGAGATGAAACTAAAAGAGAAACATTTAGAAAGGAAGGCAAAAAGAGAGTTCTTCAGGAATTTACTGCTTCCCAAATGGTAGAAAGAGTAGAAGAAGTTTATCTATCATTATTCAATAAATAACTAACCTTATAACGGCAAAGTTCACTTTGCCCTTCAAATACAGCCGAGTAAACTCGGCAACTACAATAAAATTAGAAATATATTGAAATGGATACCTGCCCGCCCGCCCCGGCAATATCGGGGCTTCACAAGCATGCAAATGACCCAATCCCACCTCCGAGGTGGGATTGGGTGGGGTAGTCTTTACAGAGCGCTAATTCCTTTCCAATGTCATTGGGTTGAAGACGTTTTAGAAGCCGGAGCAACAGCCGTTGCGGTTTGTTCAGTCGTAACCAAGACCGTCGAGCCTTCTGCCATTTGCAGGGCATTAAAGCAGAAAATCACTGCTTTTGGTAATGAATAATCCCCTATTGGCATTTAGCTACGCTATGCAAACACGCTATTTTTAAATTCTAAAGCAAATTCACAAAAAAACACTAAAAAAGGTTGACATAAAAAGCGGGTTTTGTAATAATGAATAATATTATGCAAACGTTTGCATTAGAGAGACGATGAAATCCAAAACTACAATAAAAGACATAGCAGCAAAATTGGATATTAACACCTCCACTGTTTCTCGCGCATTGAATGACTTCCCAAACTTAAAAGATGAAACAAAAAGAAAGGTATTAAAAGCAGCAAAAAAAATGAACTATTGCCCTAGCCATATAGCACAGGGACTTAGCGGCAAGAGCACTAAAGTTTTTGCTTTGATAACACCTACATTGGATCCTCATGTGCTTCCGGTCATAAGGGGTGTTACAGATGCGTGCAGAAAAATGAGATACGCTCTAATGTTATTTCCAAACGATTATTGGTCGGACGAAATAGTTGCCTTCACCGACATTAAGGGTAAATGGCTTGTTGATGGAATGTTGATATACAATGTTGTGTATCACAAAAAAATATCAAAGGAAGTGACGGGCTTAAAAAATGAGGAAATACCATTTGTCTATATCAATAAATTCTTAAACTCAGGAATAGTTAATACTGTAAGTGTTGATAATTTTAAATCTGTTTATAAAGTCATAAATCACTTGTATCAACTGGGACACAAAAAAATCGGGATAATAAACGGAAATCTTGCATCAAACGACGGCAGAGAAAGATTTGATGCGTTTAAGAAAAGTCTTAAAAACTTAAAACTCGAATATAACGAGCAATATGTCGGAAACGGAAAATTTAGTGAAACAACGGCATACAACGAAATGAAAAAAATTCTTTCAGCCGGAACCAATCCGACGGCAGTTTTTTGTTCGAGCGATTTGATGGCTATCGGAGCTATGAGAGCAATCAGAGAAAAAGGTCTTCGGGTTCCAGACGATATTGCCATAGCAGGTTTTGATGATATTGCATTAAGCGAGCGAGCAGAACCACCTTTAACTACATTGAGAGTCCCCTTAGAGGATGTTGGAGCAAAGGCGGTGGAGCTTTTAGTGGACGTTATAAAAAATCCCCGACAAGCCGTAAAAGAATTTGGGTTGGAAGCGGAATTAATTACAAGAAAATCGTCAGGCAAAAAAAGATAGAGGATTTCCAGACAGAGTTTTTAATATTAGGAGACCGCAATGAATAAAGCAAAGATGGTATTCAATTTATTTTTGGTATTTGGGATTTCAATGTGTGCGTTTCCAAAATGCACGTTTGTAGCAGCGGAGCTAAAATCTGTTGCTTCTGATGACGTTATGAGTATTGAAGCGTCAGATGAAGTTACTGGTAATGCAGCAAAAAAAAGGAGTTAGGGCATGAATCAAATAAAGCATTTTAGGGCAAAATTAATCCTTTTAGTTATTGCAGGATTAACAGTAGCAACAGGAAATTTTTCAACTTTGAAGGCAGCGGATTTCCCCTATAAGGATTCCAGCGTGCCGCTTGAACAAAGGATTGATGACCTTCTCGGCAGGATGACCCTTGAAGAAAAAATAGATGAAATTTGCGGTAAAGATTTTATGGATGGAAAAACAAATGAACGTCTTGGAATCCCTCCTCTGCTAATGACAGACGGCCCACATGGCATAAGGGATATGTACGGTGAGGCAACATGTTTTCCTACGCTTGTTGCCCTGGGTTCCACATGGAACGAGGATTTAATGAGAAGGGTCGGCGTTGCCCTCGGCAGGGAAACAAGAGCTAAGGGCAGAAATTTAATTTTGGGTCCCTGCATTAATATACACAGGACTCCTCTCGGGGGGCGAAATTTTGAAAGTTTCGGAGAAGACCCTTATCTTGCTGGAAGAATGGCGGCTGAATATGTTAAAGGTGTTCAAAGCCAAAAAATAGGAACATCTACAAAGCATTTTGCAGCCAATAATCAGGAGTGGGAGCGAAACAGAATAAGTGTTGAAATAAGCGAAAGGGCTTTAAGGGAGATATACCTTCCCGCTTTCAAGGCAGCTGTGTGTGAGGCCGATACCTTGACAATAATGGGTGCGTACAACAAAATAAATGGTTCCTACTGTTGCGAAAACTC
>JAGLSL010000071.1 GCA_023135785.1 bacterium | reverse complement strand
TATCATCGGAATCAAGAAAAGAAATATATTCACCTTTTGTTTTTAAGATTCCTTTATTCCTTGCAGAAGATACACCTTTATTATCTTGATATAGATAAATAATTCGTTTATCGGTGAACTTTTCAACTAACTTAGATGTATTATCAGTAGAACCGTCATCTACTATGATTATTTCTAAATTTTTGTATGTTTGAGCTAAAACACTCTCTATTGCTTCTTTTAAAAAGTGCGCTCGATTATATGTGGGGACAATTACACTAATTAGAGGTTCTTCTTTTTCCATTTTTTTCCGTAATATTAACTATAGCCATAGCTACTGCAATCAAAGTCCATAACATCATTATTAATTGTTTAGCATCCGGTATTTCCACAAGCCAATGAATAGAACATGCTATAAAAGCAACAAATATTCCTATAGCAATGCTTTTTAAAAACGGTTCTTTTAATCTTATAAAACTTTTCCAGGTCAGAATTATTGTAGTAATCCACATCCAAAGAAAAACCATCAAACCCAAAATTCCTGTTTCAAACGCTATCTGAAGTGGATAATTATGGGCATGGTACATTTGTGTCCAACCTATGCTTTTTAATTCAGGAGAAACAAAAGAAGGATATAATTTATAGAAGTTTTTATATCCCCAACCATAGCCCGTAAGAGGTTTTTTCTTGATTTGTTCTATTGTACTTCCAAATAAATAAGTTCTATTTAAATAATGTTCTTTATCAGTCATGCTAATGACCCTATCTTTTACCCCACGAGAGGAAAATATCAGTAATAAAAAAACCAGAACAATAGGAATTAAAATAACTTTTTTATTTTTTATAAAACACAAAAGGAACATTGCAATTAATATGCTGATCCAACTTGCTCTGGTATATGTAAAAACTAAACAGGACAAAGCTCCGACAAAAATAAAACTCAATAAAATTTTAGAAATTTTTGCTTCACTCCATAACACCATAGCAAACATTAAAGGGAGAATATAATCTAGGTATTGACCGAATTCCGTAGGCGCGCCAAATAAACTTTTTATACGAATTACTCCAGTAAAATATTCTAATAATCCAAAAATAATGGGAGCTAAAGAACTAAGAATAACTGCCCATATTATATAGGTAATAATTTTCTTATTGACTGCAAAGTTTACGATAATATAGAAAAGAAGAATGGGTATAAGCCAATACCCTTTAAATGCGTGTAAACTATGACGATAATCAACTGAAAAAAAGATTGAAATTATAATAAAAATTGTAAAGATTAAGATAGACAAATCTATCCGTGTCCCTGTTATTTGACTTGAAGAAATATTTTGAATTTTATTTCCATGCTCATCTATATCTTTAATCTTGGATAATGCCCACTTTGCAATAAAAGCAAGAATGATAATAAAAAAACAAATTGTCTCAATGGTCTGTTTGTATTTTGGGAAAGGGAAAGTAAAAATAACAATTACAAGAAAGATACCTATTATTTTATCCAGTATAGATAAAATTTGTTCTCTCTTTTCTATTTTCATTGTTTCTATCAGAAGTATAAGGGGAAATAAATAGAAATATCTTCCCGCCTGCTTGTCCCGATGTAACATCGGGGCGGGCAGGGAAATATATTGCCTGTATCCTTAGTTTTTTGAAGTTATAGTATGTAATTTTTTTAGTTTTCAATCTTTTAACAATATATATCCATTGTATATCTACATATATCTATGTATTTCCATGTATATCTAATATATTTCTATACATTCTTACAGATGTCAATTCAAAAAGAATTCTCATTTTTAAAACTGGACTTCTTCATTTTTTAGGTTTCCCAGCTTTTATTAAATCTTTCTTCCTTTTTGCTTTTAATACCCAACGATGTCTTTTTATCTTGTTTTTAGTACTGCTTCTTGCCATTTTCCCTCCATGCTTTTTAGTGAACCCCGCCCCTCAAAATACCTCGCCATTTATGGCGGGGATGTAGAGGGGCGGGGTGAAATTAATTTATAACTACCCTTTTTTCTCCTCTAACGATTTTCCCTATTGAAAAAACTGTTTCTTTCTTCTTACTAAAATATTTTAAAATACGTTTTTCTTCATTAGGAGGAACTATTATAACCATTCCTATTCCCATATTAAATACGCTAAACATTTCTTTTCTTGTAATCTTACCCAATTCTTGTAGTCGCATGAAAACAGGAGGAATTTCCCATTTTTCGCAAGAAATGTGCGCTTGATGTCCATTGGGCAAAATCCTTTTTATATTCCTCATTAAGCCGCCTCCGGTAATATGAGCAATTCCCGATAATTTCATATCGCTCTTAATAAGAGGTAGGATTGATTTGGTATAAATACGAGTAGGCTCAAGCAACGCGTCTGCCCAACTTTTTCCTATTTTTTTATCTTTCTTGTTGAGAATTCTTATTTTTTCCTGTTTGGTAACAGCATTTTTAAATAGAACATTTCTGGCAAGAGAAAAGCCGTTAGAATGAAGACCTGATGAAGGAAATCCTAAAATCTTATCTCCTGCTTTGACACTTGAACCATCTATAATTTTCCCTTTTGCCAATACACCTACGGAAAACCCGACAAGTTCATACTGTCCTTTAGAATAAAACTGGGGCATTTCCGCAGTTTCTCCGCCTATTAAAGCGCATCCTGCCTGCCTACACCCTTTAGCCACCGAGCGAATTATTTCTTCTGCGGCTTGGACATCTATTTGTCCACACCCCAAATAATCAAGGAAAAACAGTGGCTCTGCGCCCATAGCAAGGACATCGTCAACATTCATTGCAACAACATCCATCCCCACCCCTTCATATCTTTCTAATAAATCCGCCAAAATCATTTTTGTTCCAACACCATCAGCGGAAGACACCAAAACAGGATTCTTATATTTTTTAAGAGAAAAAATAGAGCCAAAACCGGATAAGGAAGAAAGAACTTCTTTCCTATATGTCTTCTTGACTATTCGGCTTATTTTACCGACAAATTCTTCTCCCTTATCAACATTGACCCCTGCTTGTTTATAAGTTGCGGATTTCATATTTTTCATGTTTTTAACAATGTGATTACACAGATTAAAGATTTAATTTAACCCGTTCCAACGTTACATCGGGATTTCTAACGAGATTTATCTGCGTAATCGGCATTTACCCTTAAAAATTCGTAGAATTTCTAGGGGAAAATCCGTGTAATCAGTGTCTCAATATACTGGAAAACGGCTACATTGTCAAAACATTTAAGTTGCCACAGAATGAAAAATGATAGAATATCAGTGATAACAAAGGCTGGGAATTAGAAGTAAGACAGAAATACAATTGAAATGTATTGATACACATTGAAATGCGTTGTCTGTCTACATGGTATTTCCATGTATTTCCACGTATATCTATCGTATTTCCCTTCTGTATTTTTCTGTCTTCTGTTTTCTATACGAATCTCGTGGGTCGTTTAATTAAGAAATTATGACTAAAATAGCTTTGATATCTCTGGGATGTTCCAAAAACCTTGTTGACTCGGAATACATGCTTGGAATTTTACTAAAGCAAGGATTTGAAATAGTTTCTTCATCAAGCGAAGCAGACATAATTCTGATTAACACCTGCGCTTTTATAAAATCTGCGCAAGAAGAATCCATAGATGCTATCCTTGATATCGTTGAGAACAAAAACAACAAAAAAATATGTGTAAGCGGTTGTTTAGTTTCTATGTTTAAAAAAGAACTGTTTAAACAAATACCTGAAATAGATGCAATAATAGACCCTTTTAATATCGAAAAAATAGCAACCGTTTGCAAAAAATTAATAAAAGAACAAACCAAAATAACCTGCATAGGAGAGAATAAAAAACATAAAATAAAATTTCGCCAAAGATGTTTTACCGGTCCGGTCCACTCCGCCTATCTAAAAATAGCAGACGGATGCAATAATTGTTGCAGTTACTGCATTATTCCGCAACTGCGAGGAAAATATCGGTCGTGCAGAATGAAAGACATTATAGAAGAAGCGAAAGTATTGGCTTTGGCAGGATGCAAAGAAATAAATTTGGTCGCGCAAGATACAACTTTATACGGAACAGATATATATAACGCAAACAAACTGCCTGAGCTTTTAGAAAAACTTTCCAAAATAAAAAAAATACGATGGATAAGATTGCTTTACACTCATCCTGCGTATTATAGCGACGAATTAATAAACACCATAGCAACCAACAAAAAAATCTGCAAATATTTAGATATGCCCTTGCAACATTGCAGCGACAAAATACTTAAGGCAATGGGAAGAAAAGTGAACAAAAAAGACATAGTGACTTTAGTTAATAAATTAAGAAAAACAATTCCCGATTTAACTTTAAGAACAACTTTTCTGGTAGGTTTCCCAAAAGAAACAAATAAAGAATTCAATGAACTTTTAGCGTTCACACAAGATATGCAATTCGACCATGTAGGAGTATTTACTTACTCTCCCCAAGAAAATACTCCAAGTTTTAATTTTAAAAAGAGAGTGCATGAAAAGGTAAGCAAAAGTAGAAGAGAAAAGCTTTTATCTCTACAAAAAAACATCGCTGAGAAAAAAAATAAGTTATTAAAAGGTAAGAAAGTTATGGTATTAATAGACAAAAAAATAAATTCCAGATTTAGCCAAGGCAGAAGAGAAGCCGATGCCCCTGAGATAGATGACATTGTAAATGTAAAAGGTAACGCAAAAATAGGCAATTTTTATAAAGTTAAAATTACAAAAACCGGCGCTTATGAACTTGAAGGGGAAATTATTAAGTAAGGTACTAACAAATTAAAGTCCCAAAACAAAGATATTGCAATTATCAAAATGATTTAACCGGCAAAAAAATGAAAACTGATAATAAAAATAATAAACCTTTTGAAAACTCTTCAAAAAGATATGAACTTTTCCTCAACAATTAAATATTGAATACGGATGTAGCTTCAATGTAAGACGCCCAATTGCCGTACAAAAATGTACAACCGAAGCGCCTCGGCTTGAAGAAAAAGCTAAAAACCACCTCGTAGCCTGCCATCTGGTCCCCGCCTCGACAAACTCATTTTAAGATTTCCGCTCATTTGCGTTAACTTCTTCATCACCGACATATCGCCGCTTCTGAATACTGAACAACTGAGCATAGAGACCGTCTTCCTTGATTAGTTCCGAGTGAGTTCCGGTTTCTACAACCTTACCCGAATCAATAACAATTATTCTATCCGCTATTCGCGCACTGGAAAATCTGTGGGAAACAATAATGGATAATTTCCCAGCTGTCATCTTGCGAAAATGTTCCAGAATAAGCGACTCCATTTTAGGGTCAAGAGCAGATGTCGGCTCATCTAAAATAATTACAGGAGCATTGCGGAAAAAAACTCTTGCCAATCCCAATCTTTGCCATTCACCAATGGATAAATCCTCACCCTTTCCAAACATTCTTCCTAATATAGTGTTCTCTTTCTTGGGCAGGGTCTCAACTTTTTCCTTAAGACCAGCATAATCAATGGACTCTTGGAGCTTTGCTTCATCGTCCATTTTATTAATATCACCCACAAAGATATTTTCTTTTACAGAGAAAGGATAAATACTAAAATCCTGCATAAGCACTCCGAAATTTTTCCTTAATTCATCAAGGGAATAATCTCTAACATCCCTGTCGTTAATCAATATTCTTCCCAATTCAGGCTCATATAACCGCAGGATTAACTTAATAATAGTTGATTTTCCAGCTCCATTTTCGCCAACAAGACATACGCATTCTCCCAATTTAATCTCAAAAGAAGCGTCTTTCAAAGCATATTTTTCAGATTCGGGATATTTAAAAGAAACCTCTTCAAATTTTATAGAACTAATGTTAACATCAAGAGAAACTCCGATATCTCTTCTCTCAATCCCAGGATTAAGTTCCTTAAGCTCATAATAGTCATTAAGGAAAAGGGCATTCTTGTATAAATTAGCAAAGTCATCAGCAACGCCCTGAATCTGCCCCTGAGCATTAGCGAAAAGTCCTACATTCATAACTACAGAACCAATAGTCCCTGATTTTTGCGCTGTGACCCAAACAATATAAACATATGAACCAAAATTAGCGACTTGATTTATAAAACCAGCTAAACCGTTAATCTTATTTCTGCTGAATTGTATTTTAAGGTCTTCAAATAAGGTTTTTTTTCTCAATCCCTTCCACATATCATAGAAATAATTTCCCGTCCCAAATAATAGATTATCTCTCACATAGTTTCTGCGCACTAATAAATAAGCAAGAAAATCATCTTTCCGCTCCCGTTCAGAACGCTTTTTCATAATTTCATAATTCGTAAAAGATAATTTAATATTCAAAATAAAGCTGGGGATAGCAATACTTACCGCAATTAGACATAAAAGGGGGCTAAAAAAGAATAAGGCAATACCTGAAGAAATAATAGTCACCACTTTTCTCGTTATAGAAACAACAGTAGAAAAAAGACCTTGTGACGCCCATGCGGATTGTCTTTGAACCCGAAAAAGTTTATCCTGCTGTTTGGGCACTTCAAAAAATTCATAATCTATTAATAAGCAATGCTGGTAGATTTTCTGCTCCATATCAAAAGCAATGAGTTGAGATAGTTTTGCCGCAAGATAAGAATTACCTTCCATAAGGAGTAAAGTAGTCATCCCTATCCCCAATTGCAATCCCAACATTAGAAGCACCTGCCTTAATAACTCAATTTCTCCTCCCGCAGAAATATAAGCTACTACACTGTCTAAAAGCAATTTGGAAATCCAGAGACTGACAACCGGGAGAAAACCTGTAATAACAGTAAGGAAAACTACGGATATACTCTGCAGAGGAAAACTGTGAAAAATTTCTTTAAGAACTGCTCCTGTTCTCTTTACAACCGATAAAAATACAGCAAGGGGCTTATCACCTTGCTGAATAGTTTGTTTATTCTTCAATTTACAGAGTTATCCTTTCTAATTATATTAAGACTTAATTTTAACATTAAGATAAAGCAACGGTTATTTTAATTGTTTCTACGTCCATCCGCAAGATAACAAATTATGGTTCTTGAGAGTAGCGAAGAGCTGTTTCATAATCTTTGCGAAGTCCATCATCGCCCGAATGAATAAACAGGGCTTTTTTATAATCTTTAATAGCTAAAGCCAAATGCCCTGAATGCATTAAAGCATCAGCCCGATAATAGTAAATACGGTAATCCTTCGGATGAAGTTTTTCTGCACGGTTGTAGGAATTAATCGCTTCTTCGTATTTTCCTGACATTGCCAAACATACTCCCATATTAAAATGTGCTTTCCAATCAAAAGAATCAAGATTAATTGCCTTCTCACACCAACTTACTGCTTGTTTATAATGTCCTAATTGAGCAAGGGAAACCGCCTTATGGTAAAACAGACGAACATCCAACGAATAACACTTTAATGCTTTATTAAAAAAGAAAATTGCATCCTGATGTTTACCAACTTCAGCAAATCTAACTCCCAAAGTATTATAGAAAGTGGACATGAACTCTTTATCGTAAAGAGGTGGAAATAGAATACTCTTTCGGAATGATTTCAGACTGGAAGCATTAGTAATATCGCCACTAATGGTATCAAAATACAGGAAAGATTGTCCTACTCTCCAAGTAAGAATAGCATGGGAAGGAACAAGAGCTCCATAAAAAGGAAGATTCAACTCCCGGGCAATGGAAAGGTATACGCCACATGTCAAGTCACAATCTAATTTCCTCTTTGCCAATCCTTCAGACATAAGGAGTGAGGGTTCCTCTCCCGAAACCTCAAACAGTTCATCCATTGCCTTATGTATTGCTTTTAGTTGGGCAACAGGGCAAACCCTGTATTTGAGGTATTCCTTTGCTTTCTTTTTTACCTGGTAAAAAATATCCAGGAGAAGGTTAATATCAAAAGAAGGGATTAAACCTCTTTCAAAAGCTTCTTTTTCAATTTCAAGAATATCCCGCACTAAAAAACTTTTTTGTCTCTTTTTTCGTCCCGGATTGATTCGCATCTATTCTCCACTAATTATCAGACAAGTAAAAGACATTTGCAAGATATTCTTTAATCAAATACTTGATAACTACCACGGGGTTTTAAGACTTGTTCATAACTGCATAAGATTAACGGAGAAACTACTTTATTTGAATGCCACCTCCCATCTTTTATCACTGTTGCCGGGGGAGTTTTTTGTCAGTATAAGGGCAACCTGGAGATGGCGCATATATTGTTCCATATAATCTATAGGATTCGCGCATACAGTAACCTTGACCAAAAGCAGAGTGGCATTCCTTAAACTCTTTACAACCATAACAGGCAGTGCCTTTATATTTCTCCATAGGAATATCGTATGCCTTTTTCTTAAAAGATTCCGAATTCCAAACATCATAGAGTGAATCTTTAGCAACACTACCAAAAAAATATTCCGGTATTTGTGGAATTTGCTCACAACCAATCAAACTACCATCAGGCAAGATAACAACTTGCTCTCTACCCGCAGTGCATCTACTACGTTTTTTCCAACTCATTTCAGGTTGTTCCGGAAATTCATCTTCCTGAGGATAACCACCCTGCAACTGAACTTTAAAACCATGTTTTGCTTGAATTTCTTTAACACTTCTCTCAAACTCTTCGTATTCATTTGTTTTATTAAACAACTCATCTTTATGACGAAACATTGACCGACCATAAAGAGCGGCTCTGACAGGATAGACACCTAAATTGTGTAAGTCCAATATTGTTTGCGGCATAGCTTTAATGTTAAGGGGAGTTACTACCGCCTTAACAGCCATAGACAACCCTGCAGATAAACAATTCTTAATAGATTCAATTGCTTTCTCCCCATATCCTTTCCTCTGTGTCATTGCATCTGCAATTTTGGGGTCGGTGCTGTCCAAGCTTATTTGTAATTCCAATCGTGGAATTTTTGATAGACGGCGAGCTACTTCTGTTGAAATGTAAGATTTAGTAGCTAAAGTAATTACAGTTGGAGGATTAAAAGTTCCAATTATCTCCAACATGTCTACAATATATTCATAACACATCGGATCTCCGCCGCCAAAAGCTATTTCACCCAACTGATATTCTTCCATTTCGCTAAGCAACTCTTTCCACCTTGAAAATGGGAGAGAAGAATACTTGGGAGCCATATGGCGTCCCATATAGCAATAAATACAATCCGTAAAGCACTTCATTGAAGGCATAATACCTAAAGTAATCGGAAATTTAAAAGTCATTAATTCAGGAGCGGAAATTTTATCTCCTTTAATAACAAAAGATTCGGGGGCATAATGCATTATTTTTTGCTTTATATTATCTTTTGTAACCTCAATAAGTACTGGAGCTTCCAGATTTAACGGCGGGGCCTTTTTAACGGTAAACTGTTCCAATTCTTTACAAAACTCAATAAAAGTTAGGGGGGGATTGTCCCAAATATATTTCACCGCTTGAAAGATTTCTTTTAGAGAACGCTTTCCGTCAAAAAGAGCAAGTATCATAGCAGTCGAGGAAGACAAAGAACTCATCTTTGACGAATCTATTTCATCACCAATGCCAATACGTTCTACTGACCAGTATAAGATAACGCCAGATTTTTCCTGTCGAAGGCGAACATACTTATTAATACCTAAAACAGTTTCTTCTTCTAAAAAAATATTACTTTTTCCCATTATTATTAATAACTACATTGCCTTATACTTAATACTTATATATTTAACTTAACTATGTTCCCACAAAATAACGTAACTCTATAGTAACTTTCGTTTTTATACAAATTTATATTTATACAAAAAGAGGCATCTACATAAATATAAACAGATAGGATTTAATTAAGAACCCCACCTGTAAAATTCAACACTCATGAGGGTTACCCCCAAGAAAATCCAGAACAACCCTCATGCAACTTTATTTTTCTATATCTTTTTGTTCTAATTTTGAGTTGCTATCATCCCTTGTGAACGCTTTCCCACCGCGATATAGTACAAAACAAGCATTGTACTGTGATGCAATGCAAACAACTCGCACTAATACACTTCGTACAACTAGTCCAACAATTCTCACTACCCGATACGCTTTGAACACCCTTTTTGTCTAACCTTAATCCATTCTTCTTTACCAATTTTCTTAATTTCTCTACATCCATTTTCTTACCTCCTTTTTTCTGTTTTAATTATACCCCAAAAATCCCTATTGTCAAATAGGTGTAAGAGTCCATAACATATTGGA
>JAGLSL010000070.1 GCA_023135785.1 bacterium | reverse complement strand
TAGCGAAGCGGACATCAATCGGAGTTAAGAAGATATGAACATACTTTACGCTTTTGCGCATATTATTCTTAATCCCATTTTCAAGATTCTTTTCAGATGGGACATAAAAGGTAAAGAGAACATTCCCAAAAGAGGCGGTGTTATTTTGGCGGCGCATCATGAAAGTTATCTTGACCCTATGCTAGTAGGTACCGCCTCACCTCGACAGATTTATTTCTTGGCAAGGAAAGAATTATTTCAACTCGGTTGTTTCTCGTGGCTTATAAAAAGACTGAACACTATACCTATTTCAAGAGAACAGTTGCAAATCGGCACATTAAAAAAATCGCTTCAGATTCTAAAGGAAGGTAAAGCCTTGCTCCTTTTTCCCGAAGGGACAAGAAGCTCGGCAGGCACAATATCAGAAGGCGAAAAAGGAATCGGGCTTATTGCCTCCAAGTCAAATGTTCCGGTAATACCTGTTTTAATAAAGGGTAGCGGCTATGCATTAACCAGAGATACAAATCGAATTACTTCTCATAAAATTTATGTTATATTCGGAAAACCGTTATATTTTGAAAACTTGGGTAGCGAATCAAAGAAGAACGCTTATCAGGAATTTACCGATAGAGTTATGGAAAAAATGAGAAAGTTAGCCCCCTAAGAAAAATTGTTGTTATAAAAAATAGAAAGGATTAGTGGATTTTAACTTTTAACAACCTGCTTAATTCTATAACAAGCGGCGAAGCGATATAAATACTGGAATATGTTCCCACCACTATTCCTACCGCTAAAGCAAAAGCAAAATCTTTTATTACCGGACCACCTAAAAATAACAATGCAAGAACAGGAACAAGTGTGGTGCTGGAGGTAATTATTGTCCTTGGAAGCGTTTGATTTATAGAAGCGTTGATTGTTTCCGGGATATGTTTATGGCGCGAAAGTTTCACGTTTTCTCTTATTCTGTCGAAGACTACTATTGTATCGTTTAAGGAATATCCCACAATCGTCAAAAGCGCGGCAACAACCGAAAGTGAAATTTCTTTTCTTGCAAGCGAAAATATGCCGACCGTAAACAACACATCATGAAAAAGACAAATAACAGCGGCAAATCCGAAAGTGAATTTAAATCTCCAAGCTGTATATATAAGAATACCGATTAGAGCAAAAAATACGGCGATAAGCGCTTGCCTTTTCATTAAGTTGCCGACTACAGGACCTATTGTGATTTCTTCCTCCACTAAAGGAATAAAAGACACGAACTTACTATTAATAACTGTCTGAATTTCTTTTCTTGTTTCGCCGGCTGTCTTTATAAGGACTCCCTTTCCTGCGTTGTATGATTGAATAGTGCTTTTGGCAAGACCCGCGTCCGCCAAAGCATTCCTCACATCACCCGTATTTACCGGTTCTGAAAACTTGTATCTGACAAGAGTGCCGCCTGTAAAATCAATCCCGAAATTAGCAGGACCTCTTAAGAAAAAACTTATAAGTCCGATAAGGACTAAACTTGAAGACGCAATAAACGCAATCTTCCTGTATTTCATAAAATCTATATTTGTGTCTTTTATAAATCGCATGTTTATCTCCAGGAAACAGAAATCAGATATTAGCACGAAGGATGATGCACGACCGCTTCGCTAGGACGAAGGACGCTTTTTTTATTCGTCTATCGTCCATCTCCCATCGTCCCTCGTTTCTGTTCATATACTTAGTTTCTTTACTTTCCTTACATATATTAAATAGTCAAAAATTAGTTTGGTAACAACTAAAGCTGTAAACATGCTCGCAACTATCCCGATAGATAAAACAACCGCAAAACCTTTTATAGGGCCAGTGCCGAAATAAAACAGAACTAAAGCCGAAATAAGTGTAGTAATATTCGCATCAATAATGGTAATAAGCGCCTTGCTGTAACCGGAATCCACCGCAGCTCTAATTGTCTTGTTTTTGGCAAGTTCTTCTCTTATCCTTTCAAACACTAGAACATTGGCGTCCACGCTTATGCCTATGGTCAAAACCAAACCTGCTATTCCTGGAAGAGTTAAAGTAGCGCGAAGACCTGCTAAAGCTCCCAATATTAAAAGCAGACACAGACAAAGGGCAAAATTCGCAATCACCCCGGAAAAAGCATAGTAGACAGACATAAACAAAACCACCAGTATAATTCCCAGAAGAGCGGCTCTAAAGCCCTGTCTTATGGAATCTTCACCAAGCGTAGGTCCTACTTTCATGACCGACAAAACTTCTATTGGAACAGGCAAGGCTCCTGCCCTCAATATTGAAGCTAGAGTGCTTGCTTCATCCATATCAAAATTTCCGCTAATCCGCGCCCTACCTTCCGATATTTTCTCATTTATATTCGGAGCGGAATGCACTTTGCCGTCAAGAAGAATAGCTAATCTCCTATTTACGTTTTCGCCAGTCAATCTTGAAAAAATCCTTGCGCCTATTCTATCAAACTGCAAATTTACTTCAGGCATACCTAAATTTCCAAAACTAACATATGCATTTGTAAGATGCTCACCGCCAAGAGATGCTTCTTTACGTAACAACAATGCTTCCGTTTCACCATTTCCCTTGGTTAGATATTTAAGTTCTAAATTTGAAGGGATTTCTCCTTTTTTTGCTTTTTCTATTAAATCCGGATTATCGTTCGCATCGGCTTTGACGAGTTTAAATTCCAAATAGGCAATTCTACTGACCACTTCCAAAGCTTGATCCGTATCAACCACTCCGGGAAGTTGAACAACAATTTGGTCTGCGCCTTGCTTTTGTATTTGCGGCTCGGAAACTCCAAACTCGTCTATCCTGTTTTTGATAATTTCCAAAGTTCTGTCAACCGCTTTGTTCCTTCTGGTTTTCTGCACCCGAAGAATTTCTTGTATAAGTTTCCCTTTATTTTTGTTTTTGGAGTCAATGCCCATTTTTCCTGATATCTTCTGTATTTCTTCAGGAGTGTTTGTTTCCAATACATCTTGCGTCATATTCATCATAGGGTCTAAATCAAGTTTTGCACCCAAGACCAGATGTATTCCACCTTGGAGGTCAAGTCCTTTGTTTATTTTTTCTTGGGGCGGATACATGCTCCAGAAAGCAAGACCGACAACAATGACCACTAATATGAGCCGATAGTTTAAACTTCTTTTATTCATGTTTTAATATTTAGTAACTAGTAATCGGTAAATGGTAATTTGCAATCCGTAAAGCGTAATTAGTAATTTGTAGTTACTGGTTACCAGTTACCCTTTACCAATTACGAATACTTACTGTTCTTTTGCTTTATTACCAATAGCATTTTTTAAAATAGCTATCTCTACTCCCTTTGAAATTTCAATAACGAATTTATTTTCTTTTATATCAACTATTTTGCCGTAGACACCGCCATTTGTTATAACTTTGTCCCCTCTTTTCAAAGCTCCCAGCATTGTCTTATGCTCTTTATCTTTCTTGCGTTGCGGCATAATAATCAGAAAATAAAATATGCCGAAGATAAGAATAAAAGGAAGAAAAGCAGTAAGAGAATTACCACCACCGGCTGTCCCGCCAGCGCCTGAAGCCATTGCATATAAATTTTCCATATTCAACCCCCCTTTTTTAAATTAAATATCAAAATTATCAAAATTTTTGGATTTTAAAGACTTTGAACTTTGATTTGTCATTTTGCACTTTACATTTTAATTTTTGAATTTTATTTTAAGATGTTGCGTATTTTCTCATAAATTCTTTCTTAAAATCAAGGAAGCTGTCTTTTAGGATAGATTCCCGCATCTTTTTCATTAAAGAAAGATAAAAATATAAATTATGGAAAGAGTTTAACCGCGGGGCAAGAATCTCGGATGTATTAAAAAGATGCCTAAGATATGAACGCGTGTAATTTTTACATACATAACAATCGCAATCTTTGTCTATGGGGCCAAAATCTTCTTTGAATTTGGAATTGCGAATAGTGATTTCTCCGCCCGATGTGAAAGATTTACCGGTTCGCCCTTCTCTTGTGGGAAGCGAACAGTCAAAAATATCAACACCATGTTGTACCGATTCTAAAAAATCCTGAGGTTTTCCGACACCCATTAAATATCTGGTTTTATCTTCCGGTAAATACTTACAACAATGTGAAACTGTTTCATACATTGCAGATTTATCCTCGCCGACAGATAATCCACCTAACGCATAGCCGTCAACATTTAAACCCAACATTGAATCAATACATTGTTTCCTTAAATCTTTATAAACACCACCCTGAATTATTGCAAAAAGGGCAGAAGTCTTTGTCTTTCTCGCCTTTATTGAACGTTCAAGCCAACGACAGGTTCTTTCCATTGCCGATAAAGCAACCTTACGGGAACAAGGATAATCCGCGCATTCATCAAGAGGCATCATTATATCCGAACCCAAAAACTCTTCCTGAATTTGGACAACACTTTCGGGAGTAAAAAAATGCATATCTCCGTCAATATGTGAACGAAACTGAACCCCTTTTTCTTCCACTTTTCTTAACTTCGCCAAAGAAAAAACCTGATAGCCGCCGCTATCAGTCAGTATAGGCCCATCCCAATGCATGAATTTATGTAATCCGCCTGCTTTTGCTATTAGTTCGGCGCCGGGACGAAGAGCTAAATGGTAGGCATTGGAAAGAATCATCTGCGCGCCTATACTTTTTAATTCTTCGGGAATGATTGTTTTAACCGTCCCTTGAGTGCCGACAGGCATGAATGCGGGCGTCTCAACGTCACCTCTTGAGGTATGCAGAATCCCCGCTCTTGCCCCTGTTTTTTTATCCGTATGGATCAGCTCGAATTTAATCATAAATGTTTTTTAGCTATAGTGGAGAGCCATTATAAACGAGTAAAAGAAGGGATACAAGAAACAATCTTGGAATGCGTTGGGAATTTTGACTTAGTTCTATTTCTTTTTTAGTTGCTCGGAAATTTCAACAAGACGATATTCAATTCCAAGAAGTTTTTCGCGGGTTTTCAATTCAGACCGTTCTATAAAAGCACGAAGCAACATAGCTGCAGCAGCTATTTCGTAAACAAGCACAGAGGCAAGCATTTGAACAGCCACCAGTCTATCTGGTAATCTTCCTGAGAAAACAAGAACAAAAGTTGCTAATATTACAATGAATCCCCAACCCATACCTGCCATAGTCATGGGATCTTCTTTTAAGTTGATTGTGCCTTTTTTGAGTATTCGGCTTTCTACTATGACGATAGCTAAGCCGAAAATAGCGCTGGCAACAAAACCCAAACGAGCCAATATTGGAAGTTCTTTGGGTATAACCACAGCCAAAACACCAAAAAGAATGAAAAAACCAACACCCATAATTAATGCTATTATATGTGACCATTTTCTGACGCCTGTAAGTTTCCGTTCAATCATTGCTTTTACCTCCTTTTCGTATTTTTGTTTGTAAACTGGATTTAATTGTTCTCTTTCTAATAATTGGTCGCGGAAAGATTGGTGAGATTTATTATTCATTTCTTCCCTCCTCCTCTAATACAGTTCTCAGAGCACTTTTAGCATAATACAACCGTGATTTTATTGTTCCTAAGGGAATTTCCAAGACCTCAGCAATTTCTTCTAAGGAAAGGTCTTGTAAAAAGTAAAGCGTTAAAACTTCCCGATGAGGCAAAGATATCTGAGTAAGTCCATAGTGAACTTGCTCTGCATTTTCAAAATGAAAATGTTCGTTGTTCTCCTCAACATAGGAAGTGTTTTTATTATCGTTAAGCGAAACAGATGTCTTATTTTGAGATCTAAAGTGACTCATAGCTGTATTTCGAGCAATTCTATATAACCATGCAGGTAAACTACGAGGTTCACGCAACAATTTTATACCTCCAATGACTTTTAACCACATCTCTTGGAGAATATCCCAAGCATCCTGTTCGTTATCTACGAGTCTACGAACATAATAGAAAAGACGTCTTTCCCAGTTATGAATTAGTTCTTCCAAAGCGGCAGTTTCTCCTCGCTTACAGCGCAGGATAAGAAGTTCGTAATAAATATCTTCTTTTTCAGTTATCATTTTGGACTCTTTTATTATTATGGACGCATGAAGATGTGATTTAGTTCAATCCCTTTTAATTTATTTAATGAAGGAATTATAAGTCTAAAAAATTGGTGGGAATTTTACCATACACTATAAACCATCAACTATAAACTGTCAGTTAATACGGCGGGAATTGTCTGCAAAGATTTTTCACTTCTTCCCGAATTGACTCAAGTTTCTTGTCATCATTTCTGTTTGTTAATGCGCTATGTATAAACGAAACGATG
>JAGLSL010000069.1 GCA_023135785.1 bacterium | reverse complement strand
CTTTTGCAATCCCTGCCCGACATGACCTGGCAGGCGAGGGTTAAATACCGGTAGTGAATATTTTGTCCGTCTTAAACAGCGGGCTTGCCTCGCCTGCATCTCGTCAAGGCGGGCAATGTTTTTCCTATATAGCAACCTCCTTTAAGTTTAATTATTTCCTTTTTAATATATTCTTCGTTTACCCCTTCGTCAGGCAAAATAGCAAAAAATGCCGAACCGGAACCGCTCATAATAATATTATCTCCTGTATAAAGGGATTTAATCTGTTGTTTAAATTGATAAAGAAGAGGATAATTTTTGAATGCCACATCTTCCAAGCGGTTGAAAAAATGTTTTTTTACTCCTTCAAAATCGTTTATTTTCAAAGCTCCTAAAAGTAATTTAGCACTTCTCTTTTTTTTAGTCAAGCCCGCCTTATTGCGAGGCAAGCCCGCTTGCTCGCAACCAATAGAAAGGCAACAAGACACGCTTTTATATATATCGGCAGTCGATATGGGAAAATTAGGCCAGATAATAAGAATTCTAAAGCCCGCAAAATCCTCTACAGGTGTAATAACTTCACCTCTCTCGGTTCCCAAGCAGGTTCCTCCATAAATGAAAAAGGGCACATCCATACCGAGTTGTCTGCCTAAATCCGCCAATTCTTCCAAAGAAAAATTCAGTTGCCATAACTGGTTCAAACCCCTTAAAACCGCTGCTGCGTTACTACTTCCTCCGCCAAGACCTCTTGCCGCAGGAATTCTTTTTTCTATAAAGATTTCAATACCACCATTATTTTTTTTCGCCTTTTGTTGAATTAATTTGGCGGCTTTGTAAGCAATATTATCTTCTTTTGTTATATTTAAGGAGGGGGAGACTTTTATATCAATGCCTTGCTCAGCTTTCTTTCTTATCAAAATTTCATCGTGCAGGTCTATTTCTTGGAAGATTGTTTCTATATTGTGGTACCCATCGGGTCTTTTCCCTATAACTTCAAGGAAAAGATTGACTTTAGCGGAGGATATTACCTTTAGCTCATTAGAGGTAGTCCGCCACAGACACAATGGTGGACGTAAACTATCTTCGGCAACTGTGTATCGTTTATTATTCTCTTTGTTCTTCAAACTGTGTGTATAAAGCGCGTGATTTTTATCTCTAACGGGGTGAAGTTCATTCATAGGAAGTTCTACTATGCTACCAGTTTTTTGCCGTCTTTTATTCTTTGTATGGTTTTCTCTTTACCTAATAGAGCCATCGTGTCAAAAATCGGTGGCGATACTTCTTTTCCGGTTATCGCCACTCTCAGGGGATGAATAAAATCCCCGCCATTCATTTTCAGTTCTTCTGCAAGTTCCCTTAAAGTATTTTCGATTTCCTGCGTATTAAAAGACTGTAGTTCTTCTAACCGTTTTTCGACTTTTTCAAAAAGCGAAGAGACATAATCCCTTTTTAAAAATTTGCTTACCGCCTTTTCATTGTAATTAAGTTTATCCTGAAATAAAAAATCGGCGTTATTAACTATTTGCTCAAGCGTTCTTATTCGTGGTTTGTAAAGTTCCACTATTTTTGTCAATTTCTCCGTATCTATACTATCATTTAAAAACCCCGCTTCTTTCAGATAAGGCAAGAGGTGTTTAAGCAATTTTTCCGTCGGCATATGCTTTAAGTAGAAGCCGTTCATCCAATCAAGTTTTTCTTTATTAAAGACAGCGTTTCGGCTGATTATCCTTTCCAAAGAAAAAGAGTTTATCAGTTCTTCCTTAGACATAATTTCCTGATTTGTCCCGGGAGACCATCCTAAAAGCGAAATAAAATTCATCAATGCTTCAGGCAGATATCCTTCCTTCTTATACTCAAGTAGCCCCACCGCACCATGCCTTTTGGAAAGACGTGTCTTATCAGGACCAAGTATCAGAGGTATATGAGCAAATATGGGGGGCTTAAAACCAAGCGCGTCATAAAGAGCCAGTTGCCGCGGCGTGTTCGTTATATGGTCATCGCCTCTTATCACATGAGTTATTTCCATCGTATAATCATCCACAACACACGAAAAATTATATGTAGGATTACCGTCTGGTTTAAGTATTACAAAATCGTCAAATTTATGTTCTGAAAAATCTATGTCTCCGTGGACTGCGTCTTTGAAAGGAAGAACGGGTTTGGTCCATTTAAATCTTATAACTTTTTTTCTGCCTTCTTTGATTAATTTCTTCTTTTCTTCATCTGTAAGATTTCTGCATTTGCCGTCATATCTGGGAACTTCGCCTTTTTTCTTCAGTTCTTCTCTTAGCGCGCTAAGTTCTTCCGGTGTGCAATAACAAGGATATGCTTTTCCTTCGCCTAATAATTGGGTTATAAATTTCTTGTGAATTTCTCCTCTTTGACTTTGATAATATGGTTCGTGAGGTCCGCCGATTAGAGGTCCTTCGTCCCAATCAAGTCCCAACCACTTAAGCGAATCCAATATCTGTTCTTCGGCTTCTTTAGTAGAGCGCGCGGCGTCGGTATCTTCAATCCTAAGAATGAATTTACCTTTATTATGTTTTGCAAACAACCAGTTAAAAAGCGCTGTCCTAGCACTGCCAATGTGTAAAAATCCGGTAGGCGAAGGCGCAAATCTTACTCTAATCATATTTATATCTCCAATTTAAAATTAAAGGTTGCAGATTAAAAATTCTTTGAAAATCTTGTCCGATGACTCCGAAAGGACAGAGTATACAGACTCTTCAAAGAATCGCAAATTTTGAATTTTTAATATTGCTATTATACCAACATTCTCTTCAAGATTTTACAGAAATCTCTTCAAGATTTTCCCTGTCGGAGTTTTCGGAAGTTCTTTCCTGAATTCTATCCTTCTGGGAATTTTGTAATGAGCTAGGAAATGCTGTAAATACTTATGTATTTCCTCTTGTGTTATATTCTCGCCTTCCTGTAGCACTATATAAGCTATCGGCACTTCGCCGCCGTCTTCCAACTTTTTGCCAACTACCGCGGCTTCTTTTATTTTCGTATGAGTATATAGCGCATCTTCAACTTCCTTTGGATAAATGTTTAATCCTTTCATTACTATTAAATCTTTTTTTCTGTCTACGATATATAAAAACCCTTCCTTATCAAGTTTCCCCAAATCCCCGGTGTAAAGCCAACCGTTTTTTATGGCGGTTCTCGTTTCTTCGGGTTTATCGTAATACCCTTTCATAACAGAAGAGCCTTTTACTAAAACCTCGCCTATTTCGCCTATAGACACTTCCTGGTCTTGTTCGTTAATTATTTTTATTTCAACACCTTCAAGCGCTTTGCCAACAGAGCCTAACTTTTTCTTTTTAATGGGCGATAGCGTTACAACAGGCGACGCTTCCGTCAATCCATAACCTTCTATGAGAGGGATGTGGAATTTCGCTTCGAATTTTTTCATAACTTCTAAAGGCAACGCTTCTCCTCCTGATACGCATAATCTTATGGGGTTTAAGAATAATCTAAAAGGAAACGCCGTGAGAAAAGACGGGGTTTTTGCTTCAACTAAAATTCTATAAATCGAAGGAATTGCAATCAACACCGTTACTTTACTTTTTAACAATTGTTTAAAAACTTCCTTGAAGTTTTTTAAGGATTTTATGATTACCGATGTCGCGCCTGCGTACAAAGGCACCAAAACACAAGTCGTGATGGTAAAAGAGTGGTACAAAAGTAAAAGACAGGAAAAATTATCCTTTGGCGTAACCATTATTTTTTTAAGACACGCCTGAGCATTGGATATAAGGTTTTTATGCGTCAGCATAACGCCCTTGGGAGAACCGGTTGTCCCCGAAGTGTAAATCAATGTTGCGACATCTTCTTCTTGACACGAACAAGATAAATTTTCCCCGTCTGCTCCCGACGAAGAAACACGGGCAGGTTGAAAACATTCACTTTCAAAGTTTTCCACTTTTAATTGCAATTTTAGAGAATCTACTCTTGTCATCAATTCATCGGCTGTTTCTTTGAAAGTTTCGGAAGTGATCAGCGCAACTGTTTTTGCGTCCTTGAGGATAAAGTCCAACTCTTCAAAGGTAAGCATATTATTAAGAGGCAGGACAACGGCTCCTATTTTTACTATCGCAAAATAAGAAATAATAAACTCCAGGCAGTTCTGGAGCAATATGGCTATTTTGTCGCCTTTTTTTAATCCCTTATGTAATAAAAAATTGGCGAGTTGATTTGCTTTTTGATTAAAAACTTTGTAGGTTAAGGAGACTTCGCCGGGTTGGACAAACGCCACGTGGTCCCCAAATTCTTCCGCTTTTAAATTTATAAGTTCGCCAAGCGTCAATTGCAACTCCTTATGTGAGTGTTTTTTATATCACAAAAAAATGTAAAATGGAAATATATAAAAATACAATGGAGATGTATGGAAATAAATAGAGATAAATAGATATACGTGGAAATACAATAGATATACAGTGGAAATAAATGGAGATAAATAGATATACAATGTATTTTAGTAGAACATTGCAAGGTTAACATTAAGATAGTAGAATAATTTACAAACATGGAAGAGACCGAGGGCATTGTTTTAAGAAGTTTTGACGTAAGAGAAACCAGCAAACTTGCGGTTTTCTACACGCGCGATTTTGGAGTTTTAAAAGGGCTTGCAAAAGGCGCAAGAAAAAAACAGAAATATTTCGGCAGTTCCTTGGAACTGTTTTCCCACGATTACATCTCATTCTATAAAAGTCGAAACAGTGAAGTCCATCTAATAGGAAAATGCGAGCAAAAGAATTTTTATATAGGAATACGAGAAAATATTTTGAAATCGTCTTTTGCAACATACTGGATGGAAATTGTTCAGGAACTAATACAGGACCAAGACAAAAAAACCTTTGATTTTTTACTGGCTTGTCTCTCTTGTCTGGAAAAAGAACCAAATCTCCCCAGCTTATTATTGCCGTTTTTTGAATTAAATCTGTTAAAGTTGGCGGGATATGGTCCCGTACTCACCAATTGCGTGAGCTGTAAACAAGAACCTGTATCTTATAAATTCAGCCCACTCCTCGGCGGAATCATTTGCCCGGATTGTTATAATAAAGACACCCGCTCTATAGACATTCTGCCCAATACCATAGCTCTAATGAAAGTTCTAATAAAAACCCAACTGGAAACCCTGCCACGGATTAGTGTTGCTCCTAAACTCTTGGGACAGGTAAAAGGCGTAATTCATTATTATTTATTTCATTCCATCGGTAAAAGACCCAAATCTCTTCAGTTTGTTGAGGAAACCCTAAACCAGAGCAAGCTCAATTTGGGGCGAGGAATGAGACCTAAAGATAAAGTTCAAAGTAGCGATGAGATTTAATTTCGTTTGAAGTCAATACTGCTATTGAACTATAATCCCTAAAGCATCATCTTAAATAAAAAGGAGGTACCAAGAAATGAAACGAATAATGTATTTATCAATTGTAGCTATTTTAATTTTTGGATTATCTTGTGTCCCAAGTTTTGCGAAGATGAAATCGGCACAAACAAGCTCCCAGAGAGAATACATACAAGCAGAAGAGGAAGAAGAAATAGTTGCTCCCGAACCTTTCCACGGTATAAAGAAAAGAATTGGAGTATCCGGCTTTGAGAATAAATCCGGCTGGAGAGGCGAGGCGCGCCTTGGTGATGGAATGGCTGAAATGCTAACAACGGCGCTAATCAATACCGGCAGATTTATAGTCGTGGAAAGAACCGACTTAGGAGATATTTTAAGCGAACAAAGATTACAGGAACAAGGAAAACTTGCAGGAATCACCGGCCCAAAAACCAACAGATTAATCGGAGCGCAGATTTTAATAAGAGGCGCAGTCACTGAATATGAAGCATCAAAATCCGGCGGTGGCGGTGGCATAGCCATCAGAGGCATAGGAATCGGCATAGGCGGAAGCAGAGCTCATGTAGCCCTTGATATTAGAATTTATGACACATCAACAGGTCAAGTTTTGCAATCCCACCGCGCAGTAGGCGAAGCAAAAACTACAGGACTTGCACTTGGAGGTGTTTCCGGTGATGTTGCATTCGGAGTCGGAGGATATTGGAAAACCCCGCTTGGAGAAGCAACAAGACACGCCATTAGAGACGCTGTTAAATTCATCGTACGCGAAATGGAAAATGTTTCCTGGCAGTCAAGTATCGTAAAAGTTGATAACAACAATGTTGTTTATATGTCCGGCGGACAAGATGTGAATATGTCCGTAGGAACAACATATACTGTTTATGGTGTGGGCGAAGAACTAATCGACCCCGCAACCGGACTTTCTTTGGGTAAGGAAGAATCAAGAATAGGCAGAATAGAAGTGACATCAGTGCAGGAAAAATTCTCCAAAGCCAAGATTTTAGAGGGTTCGGGATTTAAATATGGGGATATGGTTAAATAAATGGTAATTGGTAAAAGGTAAAGGGTAACTCGTAAAGCGTAAACTGTAACTTTAAAAATTTTTTGGATTAGTTAATTACTGTTTATGGTTCTTTAATTACCATTTACCGATTACTAATTACTGATTACGAAAAAACGAGTGTTGCCTGCCTCGCCTTGTTCGTCAAGGCGGGTAATCGTAACCTCAGGACATTCTTTTAAAAATGCTACCAAAAGTTGCTATTGTCGGTCGTCCTAATGTGGGTAAATCCACATTATTTAACCGCCTAACAAAAAGTCGGGCTTCTATTATTGATTCTAAACCCGGAGTAACAAGAGACCGCCTCTACGGTGAAGTCTATTGGGGCAAGGTTATATTTGAATTAATAGACACCGGCGGAATTATACCTGACGACACGCAAAAATTAACTCAAGAAATAAAAAAGCAGGTTACTCACAGCATAAAAGAATCAGACCTAATCCTTTTCCTTGTTGACGGCGAAGAAGGTCTTCATAACTGGGACGAAGAAATCTGTCAATTATTGAGAAAAACCGGTAAGCCGATAATTCTGGTCGTAAACAAAATAGAAGGTAATAAAAGAGAGGCTCTTTCCGGTGAATTTTATAAAATGGGGTTCCCCGACACGATATCTATTTCCGCAATACACGGACTCAATATAAACGAGTTGATGGAAAAAATTTTAGTAAAAATCCCCAAAGAAAAAACCCGAAATTCGAAACCCGAAATCCGAAATAAAATCATGATTGTCGGGCACCCAAATGTCGGTAAATCTACCTTGATAAACAAACTCTTTGGGAGCCAGAGAGTAATAGTTCACGATGTCCCAGGAACAACAAGAGATATCGTTGAAATTCCTTTTTCTCTTGGAGAAGATAAATTTATGCTGCTTGATACAAGCGGTATAAGACGAGAGGGAAGAATAAGAGAGGGCTTAGAAAAGGTAGCGGTAAAGAAAACAAAAAAAGCCATAGCCGATTCAGATATGGTCTTCTTCCTACTTGATATGAGTTTGGGTATTATACGAGAAGATTTATCAATCGGTTCGTTTTTGGAGGAACACGCAAAAGCAGTAATAATCCTGTTAAATAAAAGTGACCTAATCCCTGCATCTCTGCGTCCAGCACCTGCGCCAAAGCAAACTGAAAGCAAGACCAAAAATATTTATAAGAAAGGTAAACTCCTCCAACCCGAAAAAAGTTTGGACGAACAAGAAGAGTATCTTATTGCCGTAAAAAGCCAATTTAACTTTCTTGACTTCGCCCCGTTCATATTTACTTCCGGCGTAACAGGCAAAAACCTTGAGGTAGCGCTTACCAAAGCAAAAGAGATAATCCTCGCCTATAAAAAACCGATTACAAGACCCCAACTGGCAGAAGCGCTGGTCGAGATTAAGGCAAAGCGCATGCCGCGACAGGGAACAAGAATTTACGATTTAACACAAAACCACTCTCGCCCAAACAACATCATCCTAAGAACAAACAATCCCTCAGGTATAGATAAAACTTATTTGCGGTTTATCACACACCACCTACACAAAAAATTCGGGCTCGAAGGAATCCCGTTAATAATAAAAGTAAGAAATACAAAGATAAAAAGAAAGAAGAAATAACAATTAGCGAAGTCCCCCCATCTTTGATTTCCTCTGTCCCCTTGGTCTGTTTTCAGAGAAAACAAAGGGGGGAAGAAATCAGGGGAGGGCAATGAACAATTAAAAAGTAAAACCACAAGACTATTAGCTTGTGTGGCGAGACTGGTTCTGGGGAAAAAGTAAAATGGGGATGATATGCAAGGTTTATTAATACCTTTCGTTTTGAAGTTGGCTTCCTTCTTTCAAAAAACTGATATTTGGCTAGGTAATTCCAATATATTTCCAAATTTAATGGGGAGCATAGGATTAGCTCTTTTGACAATATTAATTCCTTTTGCGATTGCAATTTTAAGCGATATTCTGCAAAAGAAAAGAGAAGAAGGTGCAGATTTTGTAGTATTAGACCTTCATGTTATTTTAGACTTTGTATTGAAATTCAAACGCCTTTTACTATATGCGAGTCTAATCTTTTTACCATTATTTGTTTGGGAACTGCCTACAGAACTAATTTATGTAAGGCTTCTAATAATTATTTTATGGCCCCTTCCCGTCTTATTTCTTGGTAAAATTATTTTTAATATGTATTTGTGGATCAAGGGGGATGTTTTAAAATTCCGGTATTCATACCTAAAAGACCTGAAACAATTTAAAGACCTAGAACTTGTATGGCGTTCAGTCTGGCAGACAGAGAATATTAACGCACTAAATGAAGAAGAGTTTTTTGAGATATTCTCCTCACAAATTGACAAATTATTAAATGATGCGGAAAAAAAGATAAACAATTTTGACTTTATATTAAGACTCCTTGGAGATTTCCAATTGTTTAAAAAAAATCGTTCTGTATTTCTAACTGGTCACGAAGCAGCCTTTCCTAAAATATTAGAGTGGCTTTTAAGGGTGTGGAAAAAGAAACATGAATACTTGCGCGAAAAAGACAGACAACAAACATGGTTTGAATATAATCGAATATTAGGTCAGTTAAGCACCATATTTCAATTTATAGGGGAAGTTTCTTTGAGAGACAGAAACACTCAAGGGTTTTTAAGCTATATGTTTTTTGACCATTTTAAAAAACATATAAATATATACAAGAAGGAATCCGTAGAAAGCAGTAATAATAAAATGCGTTTTTATAGAGAATATTTATTGGGCAGTTTCTATTCAGTGTTTTTAAAAAATTCTCCCTATGAATATGATATTTGGGAAAGCTTTCCTGATGAATGGCTTGTCAAAAAGGGTAATTTAGAAAATGAGGAAAACCTTATATCGTGGACATCCCTAAGCAAGTTTTTGATGTGGGCACAAGACAGGGTTCAATTAGCAGAAAAGACCCACGATAACCAATTGGATAATGTTATCTTGAATCTTTTCCCAGAGGTAGATCCTAGGACATGGTCTATCATTTTAATATTTATTTATTCAGGAGGGAGCATAGAAAATGGAATAAAATCTGCCACTGAAAGACCTTGGAATTTCGGCTTAATAGGAAGAGCGGTAACGGGTTGGGGAGAGAATTTAGAGAAAAAACTTGAGGAGAGTATAGGAGAGCAAGAGAGAAATACACTTGAGCTTGCGCCGTTAATATTTAAGAACCAATTTACAAGAGAGTGTTTAGAAAGATATATAAAAGAGCTTAAAGAACTAGTATACACTATCAAGGATAGGGAAGAAGAACATAGATTGGAACTTTTAGAAATTTTTAAAAAAATGTTAAGCTTAATTCATTAGGAGTTATGATAGAAACTTTATGAAAAAATGTCCTTTTTGTGCGGAAGAGATTCAGGACGAAGCGATTAAATGCAGGTTCTGCAGGGAGATGCTAGCAGAAAAGCCTAAACAGACACCTTGGTATTTCAGAACTACCTGGATAATTATTGCTTTTTTGGTTATCGGACCATTGGCTTTACCTATGGTCTGGTTTAATCCACGCTTTAACTGGAAAACAAAAATAATCGTAACTATAATAGTTATTGTCGCAACTTATTATTTAACCATTTTGGCAAGTAATTCATTAAAGTCCATAAAAGAATATTACGATATTATTTTTCAGGGTGATATGCAATTGTTTTGATAAAAAAACGAGTGACGAGTGACGAAACAGAATAAAATTGTCTTTCGTCCTAGTCCCGATGTAACATCGGGACGGTCGTCCATCATCCATCGTTAAAGCGAAGCGAATATATGAGCTTAATATTAGTCATCTTAACCAGCTACATTCTCGGCTCTCTGCCTTTTAGTTTCTGGTTGGGTAAGTCCAGAGGAATAGATTTAAGAAGGGTGGGAAGCGGTAATATCGGAGCTACCAATCTTGCAAGAGTGCTGGATGCAAGATGGGGATTTCTTGCTTTTATCCTTGACGCAGGCAAAGGATTTCTGGCTGTATTTTTGGCAGGATATATTGCCACTTTGTTTACCGAAAATATTGTATCTGTGCCGATGTTGAAAATAATAGGCGGGATAATAAGTATTTTCGGGCATAATTGGAGTATGTGGGTAAAGTTTAAAGGCGGTAAAGGTGTTGCCACTTCTGCGGGAGTATTTTTCGGGCTTGCGCCCATTACTTTACTTATCGTATTGGGAATATGGGGTGCGGTGTTTGTTTCGTTTGGATATGTTTCGCTGGCTTCTATTGTTGCTTCAATCGCTCTGCCCATTTTGATGTTGGCGGGGATTGGAGGAAAGGTTGCTTTACCTATAATCATATTTTCCTGTATAGTTACTGTGCTTATAATTATTCGTCACCGTTTGAATATAAAGCGGTTGATACAAGGCAAAGAGAATAAGTTTAGGAGAAGATAAAAACAGACTATAGACCAAAGACAAAAGACCAATGACTAAAGGCAAAAATCCTAAAAAAGTCTACGGTCTTCAGTCTTTAGTCTAAGAGGAATTTCATGACTAAAATATCCGTTATCGGCGCTGGCAGTTGGGGAACGGCAATCGCTATTCATCTTGCCAAGAAGAAACACGAAGTAACTCTTTGGGAAAATTTTCCGGATTATTTGAAGGTTCTGCAGGCAAAAAGAGAAAATATTAAGTTCCTGCCCGGAATAAAATTTCCTGATGAAATAATTCTAACATCTGATATTAATTCAGCCTTAGAAGATAAAGACATCGTTGTCATTGCCATCCCGTCACAGTATTTGAGAAAGGTTCTGGAGCAGATAAAAAATTTTGACGCGAAAACTATTTTTGTATCTCTTGTAAAGGGTATTGAGGAGAATACTTTTTTTAGAATGTCCGAAGTTGCAAAAGATGTTTTGGGTAAGATTAGTCCCGTTAACATAACAGCTCTGTCCGGACCTTCCATTGCGATAGAGGTTGCAAATGGTATCCCCACGACGATAGTCTGCGCGGGAAGCCATGAAAACACTAAAAAAGTTCAAGATATTTTTATGGGGATGAATTTGAGGGTATATACGAATACGGACATAGTCGGCGTGGAGCTCGGCGGAGCGTTGAAGAATATTATAGCGCTTGCCTGCGGCATATCTGACGGGCTGGGTTACGGGGATAATACTAAATCGGCGCTTATTACAAGAGGATTGGTTGAAATGTCGCGGCTTGGCATTAAGATGGGCGCGGCCCCTTTAACATTTGCCGGTCTTGCGGGAATGGGTGATATGATTGTAACCTGCACATCAAAATATTCAAGAAATAGGGGTGTAGGCGAAAAAATAGGTAAAGGACAAAGTTTGGACGAAGTGTTGAAAGGAATGGAGATGATTGCAGAGGGAGTGTGGGCTACAAAATCGGCGCTTAAACTGGCGGAAAAACTGGGAGTTGAAATGCCCATAACACGCGTGGTATATGAAGTCCTGTGGGAAGGGGAAAAACCTTTTGAGGCAGTAGGAGAGTTAATGGGGCGCTCCCCCAAAGAAGAATCTCCTTTATAATTGGAGGAATATTTATGGCAGAGGTTAATGAAAAACAATCCTTGAATCAGTCCACCACTGACACAATGGCGAACGATTCAGGGCAAGCTCCGAACCAGAACAAGTTTGATTCAGAGCAAGCATTTTTAGACAAACAATTCGAAAATATGAGGATGATATCTATCTTCTTATTTCCCCTGGTTGCGTTTCTTGCTTTCCGCGCTCAAGATATTTTCTTTTTTTTCTTCACTGAAGCATCTAATGTATTTGTTTTGCCTTTCCAAATTATTATCTGGAGTCTAATTTTTATTTATTTCAATTCTTTATTGCTAAAAATAGCTTTATTTATAAACCGACAAGGAATGGTTGTCGTAAGTTTGGGAATATTGATTTTTTACGCCAGCATTTTAAACCTTTGCCTTGTTCCAGTTTATGGGTTGGCAGGCATCGGTCTTGCCACACTTATCAGTTTAGCTGTCATGTTTGGGTTTGCCGTGTTTTATCTTACAAGAGTTGGAATAAAAATTCCTTTTTATAAAACCTGCGAGAAGCCTGTGATTGCAACTATGGTAGTTACTTTGATTTTGCATTATACAAATACATGGTCGTTCCCACTTGCTCTTGTATCAAGCATAATCGGTTATTCGATAATATTGATAATAGTTACAGCTTTAGATAAATAGGGTGGCCTGAGGCATAAATTGCCTCTTTGTCCAAAATTTGTTGCCTGTTTTTTATAAGTTAAAAGACCGGCTCTTCTCTTGCGACAATTGCAATCAAATTTTAAGCTGTGATATAATCGTAGACTTTACGGTTTCTAACAAGCAAAATCCGTTTATAAACTCTGACATTGCGTTGGAGTGGATTGTAATAAGATTGGTAATAAAAAAGTATAAGCCTATATCGCCAAGCGGCGAGTGAAAGGTAGGGAGGATATATCTTGACGAAAGAAGTTATTTCTATTTCTGAAGCATTGGAAGTGGCATTACATTTTGGTCATCCGACAAACAGATGGAACCCAAAGATGGCGCAGTATATCTACGGCAAAAAAGAAGGAATACATATTATCGACCTCACCAAAACAGTTAAGAAGTTCCAGGAAGCGTATGACTTCGTAAAAAAACTGGCAGCCGAAGGTAAAACTTTTTTACTGGTTGGGACAAAAAAACAAGCACAAGAAACGATACTTGCCGAAGCTAAACGAGCAGACGTTTTTTATGTAGTTGACCGATGGCTTGGCGGAACGCTGACAAATTTTGAGACACTTAAAAAATCCACAAATCGCCTTAAAGAACTTGAAAAAATGGAAGAAAGCGGGAAAATAGATACACTAATCAAAAAAGAAGCAGTCAAGCTAAAAAAAGAGAAGGCAAAACTGGAAAAGAACTTTGCGGGCATAAAAAACATGGAAAAATTTCCAGATTGTATGTTTATCGTTGATACCCACAGAGAAAAAATAGCCGTTGCCGAAGCAAGAAAATTAGGAATAACTATTGTGGGTTTGATAGATACAAACTGCGACCCCAGAGAAGTTAATTATCCTATCCCCGCAAACGATGACACTATCAGAGCTGTAAAGCTAATCACCACAAGAATAGTTGACGCTATTTTGGAAGGCAGAAAAGCAGCAATTAAGAAGCTCAAAAAAGATGAAAAAGAAGCTCACGTAGAAGTTTTAGCCGAAGGCGCCGAACAGAAAAAAATAGATGCCCCTGCGCCCACTCCAACCGAAGAAAAACAGGCGGATGCGCAACAAAAGACAAGTGAGAAAACAAAAGAAGTCAAGAAACCTGCATCAAAAAAGGCAGACGATCAAAGTAAAGGTGCAAAATGAGTAAAAAAATAGACTTAATACTTATCAAGAAATTAAGAGCGAAAACTGATGCTCCTATTGTTGATTGCAAAAACTCGTTAGAAGAAGCCAATGGTGACTTAACACAAGCTGTGGAAATTTTGAGAAAAAAAGGCATTACTAAAGGACAGGAAAAAAAGGAAAGAGTAACTTCGGAAGGAAGGATTGCTTCGTATATACATTTTGGCGGTAAGATCGGCGTTTTGGTGGAAATTAACTGTGAAACGGACTTTGTGACAAGAACAGATGAATTTAAAAATTTGGTAAAAGACATTACTATGCACATCGCTGCAAGCAATCCGAAATATGTTGCACAGAAAGATGTCCCCGAAGAGGTTATCAAAAAGGAAACTGATTTGTATAATTCTCAATCTTCGGATAAACCCGCGGCAATAATAGAGAAAATAGCTCAAGGCAAACTCAAAAAATTCTATTCTGAAGTGTGCCTGCTTAACCAGCCATTCGTCAAAGACCCCAGCAAGACAATAGGGGGGCTTATAGATGAACACATAGGTAAGATCAAAGAAAACATCCAAGTGAAGCGGTTTATTCGTTATCATCTTGGCGAGCAGTAACATCAAAGTAAGTGAACTAGGTTTTTTTACTTTTTAATATTTCTAAATCAGCCCCGCCTGTCTCGCCATTGCTTTTATGGCGGACAAAGCAGGGAGAATTATCTCATGCCAAAACTTTTACGCAGGCCCACCTCCAAGAGACCAGCTTCCCGCCTCGCTCTCGGCTTGCCAAAGCTGACAAAACGAGGCAAGCAAAGGCGAACCAGTCGCATATTGGTGAAACTGTCAGGTGAATTTTTAGGTAATCCTAAAGATAAGATTTCCGCAAATAATCCTTTAAAAATTTTCATCTCTCAAATAAAAGACATAAAAAAGACCACTCAATTAGAAATAGCGGCAGTAATCGGAGCCGGGAATATTATTCGCGGACTTAACGCACAAGGGTTGGGGTTAGATAGATACACTTCGGATTATATGGGAATGATTGGGACATTGATCAACTCTCTTTACTTAAAAAATATTCTACAGCAAAACAATATAAAAAGTTCCATTATGAGTGCATTGGAAATAAAAAACATATGCCCCTTGTTTTATAAAGAGCGGGCTTTGAAATTTTTAGAAAGAGGAGATGTAGTAATCTTAGCGGGCGGCACGGGCAACCCATATTTCTCCACCGACACCGCCGCCGCTTTAAGAGCTGTAGAGTTAAACGCCGACATACTATTAAAAGCCACAAAAGTTGACGGAGTTTACGATTGCGACCCTATGATTAACCCGAAAGCTAAAAAATTCGAACAATTAACTTATCAACAAGTCCTCGAAAAAAACTTAAAAGTAATGGATTTAACTGCTATATCCTTATGTAAAGAAAATAATATTCCCATTATAGTCTGTGATATAAAGAACCCTCACAGCATCAAAAAAATATTAAAAGGCGAAAAAGTAGGGACGATAATAACGAAATAGAAAGGAAATTTACATGAATTCAGGCTTAATCGGAGGAATACTGGGAGCAATTATTGGAACTATAGGTGGAGCAGTAGGAACTTTTTTCAGCATCAAAAATACAAATGGCCCAAAAGAAAAAGCTTTTATGATTAAGTGTGCAGTTGTCGGCTGGATTGTAATTATAGTTTTCCTTTTATTACTCTTATTTCTACCCAAACCCTACAATTATTTATTGTGGATTCCTTATGGGATAGCTCTGCCGCTAAGCATTATTTATCTCAACAAAAAACAAAACAGCATCCGAGAAATGGAGAAAAAGGATAAAGAGAAGTAATTTTTAAATTGGGATTTTGAATTTTTGATCCTGTTATAAAGGAGGAGACAATGATTAAAGATATTCTTAAAAAAACAGAAGAAAAGATGAAACACTGCCTTGATAATCTCAACCATGAATTTAGCGTTATAAGAACAGGTAGGGCAACGCCTGCGCTTCTTGATAATGTTAGAGTTGCTTATTACGAAACGCCAACCCCCATCAGTCATTTGGCAACCGTAACCGCAGACCCAGGATTGATTATTATAAAACCCTGGGACAAAGCCACAATGAGCGAAATTAAAAACGCAATTCTCAAGGCTGACTTGGGATTAGTGCCTTCAATGGAAGCGGAAGCAATAAAAATACCTGTCCCATCTCTTTCCAGCGAAAGAAGGCAGGAACTTATAAAAATAGTCCACAAAATAACCGAGGAAGCAAGGGTGTCCATCCGCAACAGAAGACGAGAAGCAAAAGAAAACATTGAAAAGACAGAGAAAGAAGAGCATATTTCTGAAGACGACGCAAAAAGAGGACTAAAAGAACTTGAACATCTGACCTCCAATTATATAGAAAAAACCAACAAGAGTTTAGAAGAGAAAGAAAAAGAAATTGGAACAGTATAATCTACAAAAAGTAACCAGTGTACAGTAACCGGAAATATTAGCGGTGTTTCCACTGTAAACTGGTTACTGGTTACCGTAGACTACCGAGCAAAGCGAGGTAAAAGTATTATGAAAAATTCTGTTGATAGAGTTCCACCTCAAAATATAGAAGCGGAAATTGCCGTTTTAGGCTCTATTCTATTGGATAAAAACCTGATTGACATTGCGGGGGATAAATTAAAACCCCAGCATTTTTATCGCAATGAACATCAATTAATTTTTAGAGCGATATTAGACCTATATGGTGAAGATAAGCCCATAGACTTAATATCTCTTACCGACCGATTAAAAAAGAAAGGCGAGTTGGAAAAAATAGGCGGGGCTTCTTTTTTAAGCACTCTGGTATCCTCAATACCAACTACAGCAAATATAGAACATTATGCGACAATTGTTAGAGAAAAAGCTGTTTTAAGAGAGCTTATTGAGGTCTCTTCGGATATCATAGGTAAATGCTATGCCGGCAAAGAAGATGGCTCCAAACTCCTCGACAAAGCAGAGCAAAACATCTTTAATATCGCTCAACAGAAAATTGCCACGGGATTTGTATGCATAAAGGACTTGATTTCGGACTCAATAGAGTTAGCGGAAAAACTGTCTAAAAAGAAAGAATATATAACGGGTTTAGCAACCGATTTTAAAGATTTAGACGACAGGACTTCGGGGCTTCATCCTTCCGAGCTTATAATAATTGCCGGCAGGCCATCTATGGGAAAAACGAGTTTAGCATTAAATATTGCAAGAAATGTTGCCGTTGGAGAGAAAAAGCCTGTTGCAATCTTTTCGCTGGAAATGTCTAAAGAACAGTTAGTTCAGAGATTGCTTTGTGTTGAATCCAGGGTTGATTCACATAAATTAAGAACTGGCTTCTTGGCGGAAGAAGATTGGCCTAAATTAACAATGGGGGCAGGAGCTTTATTCGAAGCGCCCATATTTGTGGACGATTCCTCTTCTTTAACTGCATTAGAATTAAGGGCTAAGGCAAGAAGATTAAAATCACGAGAAGATATCGCCCTTGTTGTTGTGGATTATCTTCAGCTTATGAGCGGGGAGTCAAATACGGAAAATCGCCAGCAAGAAATCGCAGATATTTCAAGATCTTTAAAAGGATTGGCTAGAGAATTACAGATTCCTGTTATAGGTGTATCACAGCTTTCCCGCAGAGTAGAAATGAGAGAAGACCATCGCCCAAGATTATCCGATTTGAGAGAATCGGGAGCATTGGAACAAGATGCTGACGTAGTAATGCTTTTACTAAGAGAAGAATATTACAACCCCGACAACGAAGAGGTGAAAGGCAAAGCAGAGTTAAATATCGCCAAACAGAGAAACGGCCCTGTTGGGACGATAGACCTTGTCTTCCTTAAAGAATATACTAAATTTGAAGACGTGGCTTATACAAGGGAATAATAGTTTTACTAAAAATGTAAAAAGAGAATATATAAAAATACAGTGGATATATATGGAGATAAATAGATATACAATAGCGATACATGGAAATACATAGATATACGGTAGATATAAATGGATATATATTGTTAAAGGATTGAAAACTAAAAAAATTACATACTATAACTTCAAAAAACTAAGGATAAAGACAACATATTTCCATCGTATTTCAATTTATTTCTACGTTTTTCTATAGTACTTTTTGACTTTATATGAAGAACCCAAAAGCGACTTTTGTTTGTCAAAACTGCGGCTATACGTCTATAAAGTGGTTAGGTAAATGTCCTTCCTGTGACAGCTGGAATTCTCTGTTAGAAGAAGCTCCAAGTCAACCTCAAGATAAATACGTGTGGGGAAACAAACCTGTCATCCTTTCCCAAATAAAAGGGCAAGAACAAAAAAGATTTTCTACGGGTATATCTGAATTCGATAGAGTTTTAGGCGGCGGCACAGTAGAAGGCGATGTTGTTTTAATAGGTGGCGAGCCGGGCATAGGCAAATCAACGCTTTTATTACAAGTGGCAACAACGGCTTCGCAAAAAGGCAAAAAAGTTCTTTATGTTTCCGGCGAGGAATCGCTCTCTCAAATTAAACTGCGCGCCGAAAGATTAAAAATACCTTCAGCCCAATCTGGCAAAAACGCGGATTTAAGTATTCTCTGCGAGGTTAGTTTAGAAAGAATAAAAAAATTCATAGAGGAAACTTCGCCCGATTGGATTATTTTAGATTCCATACAAACAGCATATAAGTCGGGTGTTAATTCTTCCCCGGGTTCCGTCTCCCAAATAAGAGAATGCGCATCCGATTTGATTCAGCTTGCAAAAAAGAACTCGAAAGTCCTCTTTCTTATAGGCCATGTTACCAAAGAAGGTTTAATTGCCGGACCCAGGGTATTGGAGCATATGGTTGATGCCGTCCTTTATTTTGAAGGAGAAAAAACGGGTCCTTTCCGCATTTTAAAAACTTTTAAAAATAGGTTCGGCTCTACGCAGGAAATAGGTGTTTTTGAAATGACCGAGAAGGGCTTAAAAGAAATTCTCAATCCTTCCGAAATTTTTATGTCGCACAACCCTTCGCCTTCGCCGGGAACAGTTATCGCCTCTTCTATTGAAGGAACAAGGCCTCTTTTGGTAGAAATCCAGGCGCTTGTAACCACTGCCACATCAATGAATTTCCCTAGAAGAGTAATAGCCGGCGTGGATTATAACCGGGTGCTTATTTTATTAGCCGTCCTGGAGAAAATATTCAGAGCACCGCTTCATAAATACGATTTATTTATTAATGTAGTAGGAGGTATTAAAATAGAAGAAACGGGGATAGACTTACCAGTGATTTTTGCAATTATTTCTTCTTTAAAAAATAAACCTCTGCCGCCCGGGATTTTATTTGTCGGCGAGGTAGGCTTATCCGGCGAAGTAAGAGGTGTTTCCCATATTAAAGCCAGAGTAAAAGAAGCAGAGAAATTGGGTTTTAAAAAGTGTATACTACCTGAGGTGAATTTATCTTCATCCCCGCCTGCAACACAAACAAAGGCGGACAAGATTGAACGTATAGGCGTAGGAGATATTGTATCTGCGCTTAACAAATTTTTTCCTAATTAGAATAGTTTATGGTTTCTATTTTTTCTGTTTTTGCTATAAACTATTAATCATCAACTTTTTTATAAAGGAGGTTGATTATGTTTGCAATTATAGTTCGTGTTCTTTTTGTAATGTTTTGCATAGTAACGGGGGCATATTTCTCAGAAACATTAGACAATATTTTTCAGCCTAATGTTTGGGGCGTGCTTTGGGGAGCAGTATGGGCAACAGCTATTTTGTTTCTTGAGTGGGCACTAAGAAGAACTCCGCCCAAGGGACTGGTTGCCGGCTCAATAGGGCTGTTAATAGGGCTTATATTGGCCAACTTAATCACGGGCACTGTTTTAACTTTTCCGTTTACTTCCGAAGTATCGCTTATTTTGAAAGTGGGAATTGCTTTAGCTTTAGGATATTTAGGGATGACTGTCTCTTGGAGAAAAAGAGACGAATTCAAGTTCCTGATTCCACAACTTCCCAGAGATGAAGATAAAAAATGTAAAATATTAGACACCTCCGTGATAATAGACGGACGTATTGCGGATATTGCAGAAACAGGTTTTCTGGAAGGATTAATCGTAATCCCTAAATTTATATTAAATGAACTTCAAAAAATAGCCGATTCAACTATTCCTTTAAGAAGAAAAAGGGGAAGACGCGGCTTGGATATTCTTAATAGAATGCAAAAAAGCGGTTCTTTGGAGGTCGTGATTGAAGAAAAGGATTTCCCGGATATAAAAGAAGTGGATTCGAAACTTGTCCAATTAGCAAAAACTATAAATGGAATAATTGTTACCAACGATTACAATTTAAATAAAATAGCAAAATTGCAGGGAGTAGCCGTCTTTAATATAAACGAATTGGCTAACGCATTAAAGCCGGTAATTCTGCCAAGCGAAGAATTAAAGATAAGAATAGTCAAAGAAGGTAAAGAACACAACCAAGGGATAGCCTATCTGGACGATGGAACGATGGTTGTGGTGGAAAATGCGCGCGGGCTAATGGGCGAGGAAGTGACAGTAGAAGTAACTTCTGTTTTGCAAACTTCCGCCGGCCGAATGATTTTCGGTCAACAGAAAAGTGGTCGTTCTCGACCCGTTAGAAACCAATAAATTTTCTAACGGTTCTCGTTCCTCTAACAAGACAACTTAATGATAGTTTAGGAGCAAAAAAGGCGAGATTGCGCCCAACTTATTTAAACGATGATTAGAACTCCCACTTTTTATGTAGTGTCGGAACGTCGTTAATTAATTCCTTTGTATAAGGATGCTGTGGGTGGATTATCACATCTTCCGGCTCACCTGATTCTACAATTTTCCCCTCATGCATTATAAAAACATGATCGCTCACATAATATGCCAGGCCTATGTCATGGGTTATGAAAATTATCGTTGCCCCCTGTTTATCCCTGAGCTGCATAATCAGTTTTAAAATGGTAGACCTTAACACAGCATCAACCATAGAGGTGGGTTCATCCGCTATTATCACGCTCGGGTTAATGAGAGATATGCGGGCTATCATTATTCTCTGCATTTGTCCTCCGCTTAATTCAAATGAATATTTATCCATCACGTCTTCCGGATCCATATGCACCGCTTTAAGAGATTGACTGATTAGCTCATGTTTTTCTTCTCTGGTTAAATCACCTTTCCGCATCCTTAGTGAATCACCCAGAATTTTCTTAATAGTGAAGAATTGGTTAAAACTTCCAAAAGGGTCCTGAAAGATACCCTGAACCTTCCGCCAATATTCCAAACGACGCTTACCTTGAAATTCTCTTGTGTCTACTCCTTGAAGCCTTATCTCCCCTTCGGTCGGTTTGATTAAATTCAGAAGCATTCTAGCTACAGTAGTCTTTCCGCTTCCGCTCTGTCCGACCAAAGATACGACCTTTTTAAAATGTATATCAAAACTAATATGGTCAACGGCACAAACAGAGTTTCTGCCTACTCTAAAGGTTTTTGTTAAGTTTTTCACTTTAAGCAGAGAATTATCCGCTTGCATTTGAGTTATCCTTTTTTATATTTAGGGGGTGAACCTCGTTAGAAGTAAGTCGCCTTAGGCGACTGCCGCACCCTTGGTGTGGACTTCTAACGGGGTGAATACATCGAATAAGCCTTCCCTGAAGACTGCAAAGCTCTATGGCTCTGCTTCTGCATTCGTCTGTAACCCGTGGGCACCTTTCCTGAAATCTACATCCGTTTGGGGGATGAGAGAGATCTGGGGGTTTGCCGGGGATTGAAGGGAGCTGTTTTTGCCGCATCCCTTTTTCTGGAACTATCATAGATGACATAAGCGCTTCTGCATAAGGATGGTAGGGGGTATCGATAACTTGGGACGTGTTGCCAACTTCAATGACCTGGCCAGCGTAGAGAATGGCAATCCTATCTGCAATTTGCCTTAAAAGCGGAAGTTCGTGGGTAATGAAGATAAGGCTCTTCACTATCTTCCTGTTAACCATAATTTTCAGCAGTTCAATAACCTCTCGTTGAGAGGAGACATCCAGGGCAGAAGTGGGCTCATCAGCAACCACTACGTCTGGATTCATCAAGGTAGATATCGCTACAAGTGTTCTCTGCTTCATTCCTCCGCTCAACTGAAAAGGATAGTAGTTTAGCACATCCCGCGAAAGAGAAAGTGAGTCAAACCTTTCTCCTGTTCGCTTTAATACTTCTTGCCTGGAAAATTCCGGATTGTGTTCACGCATAAGGTCCACCACAAAATCTCTGACCCTCAAGGTGGGGTTTAAAGCATTCATGGCGCTCTGGGGAATAAAGGAAATTTTTTTGCCAAGAATTGACTTTCTAAGTTCCTGATTGCTGACTTTTGCAATGTCAATTCCATCGAGAATTATTTGACCGCTTACATACATCAGCGGCGGAGTGAAAATGCCGCTTAAACCTCTCGCCAGCGTAGATTTCCCGCACCCTGATTCCCCCGCTATCCCTAACACCTCGCCATCGTAAAGCGTTAAAGAAACATCGTCAACCGCCCTTACGTCTTCTCCGGGTTCAACATGATAGTA
>JAGLSL010000068.1 GCA_023135785.1 bacterium | reverse complement strand
TGAAGCCGTAAGGGAAATTTCAGGAAGATTAGAAGAAATGCCAGGCGAAGAAGGTTACCCTGCATATCTTTCTTCAAGATTGGCAGAGTTTTATGAGAGAGCAGGAAAAGTCCAATGTCTGGGAAAAGACAAAAGAACAGGCACCTTATCGGTAATAGGTTCGGTTTCACCTCCCGGAGGAGATTTCTCTGACCCGGTAGTTCAATCCACTTTAAAAGTAGTTAAGGTGTTCTGGGGATTAGAAGGTAAATTAGCATATGAAAGACATTTTCCTGCCATAAATTGGCTTACATCTTATTCTCTTTATGTTGACAATTTAGAAGAATATTATACAAAAGAATTTGAAAAAGACTGGGAAGAAATTAAAAAAGAATGCATGCGTATCCTGCAAGAAGAAGCAAACCTTCAAGAAATAGTAAGACTTGTAGGCGTAGAAACACTTTCCGGCAGGGATAGATTAATACTGTATACTGCAAGCTCCATAAGAGATGATTTTCTCCATCAGAACGCATTTGATGATATTGATACATACACAACCCTTAAAAAACAATATCTAATGGTTAAGACAATATTATATCTACATCATAAAATGTCTGATGCAATCCAAGAAGATATCTCTATAGAAAAACTTCTGATATTAAAAGTAAAGGATGATATTACAAGCATGAAAAGAATTCCCAACAAAGAGGAGAAGAAATTTTCCGATATACAAAATAAGATTGACAAAGAAATTGAGAAACTGAAGACAGAAAACAGAGAACAGAACACAGAAGACAAGGGACAGAAGACAAAAAAACATAACTAACCCCCATATTCTGATTTCTGTTGTCTGACCTCTGTCATCTGATTTCTTACATCTGAATAAAAAATGGCTAAAGAATATTTAACCCTAAGAGAAATATCGGGTCCTTTGGTACTTATAGAGGACATTTCGGGTGTGAAGTACGACGAATTAATAGAACTTACAACAGCATCCGGAGATAAACGCAGAGGAAAGGTATTGGAAGTTAGTTCCGATAAAGCTTTAGTCCAACTTTTCGAATCCTCAAGTGGCATAGATATAGCAAAAAGCCGTGTAAAGTTTTTAGGCAAGGGAATAGAATTGGGAGTATCTTTAGATATTCTTGGAAAAATTTTCAACGGCTTAGGAGAACCATTAGATGGTAGTTCTCAAATTATTCCCGAAAAATATTTAGATATCAACGGCAGTCCAATAAACCCAATTGCGCGGGATTATCCAAACGAATTTATACAAACTGGTGTATCCGCAATTGATGGATTAAACACGCTGGTAAGAGGACAGAAACTTCCCATATTTTCCGGTTCAGGGCTCCCCCACTCTCAACTTGCGGCACAAATAGTGCGACAAGCACAAATATTAGGTAAAAAAGAAGAATCTGCCCGTCCCGATGTTCCATCGGAACAAGCAGGCGGATTTGCGATTGTTTTTGGCGCAATTGGTATTACTTTTGAAGAGGTAGATTTTTTTATAAAAAATTTTCAGGAAGGCGCAGCAATGGAAAGAACTGTACTGTTTATAAACCAAGCCGATGACCCTGTAATTGAAAGAATTGCGGTTCCACGCACAGCTCTAACAGCAGCTGAATTTTTGGCTTTTGAACACGATATGCATGTACTTGTAATATTGACGGATATGACAAATTACTGTGAAGCACTAAGACAAGTTTCGGCCGCAAGAAAAGAAGTTCCGGGAAGAAGAGGATATCCGGGCTATATGTATACCGACCTGGCAAGTATATATGAGCGTGCAGGAAGAATAAAAGGCAAAAAAGGTTCAATTACGCAAATGCCTATCCTCACAATGCCGGAAGACGATAAAACACACCCCATCCCCGACCTTACAGGATATATTACCGAAGGGCAAATAATTCTCTCAAGGGATCTGCATAGGAAAGGTATTTATCCTCCGATAGACGTAATGCCTTCCTTATCACGACTTAAAGACAGAGGAATCGGAAAAGGCAAAACCAGGGAAGACCATTCAGACCTATTTAACCAACTTTTTTCTGCATACGCAAAAGGAAAACAGGCACAGGAATTATCTGTAATCATGGGGCAGGAAAGTTTATCCGAACTAGATAAAATTTATCTTGATTTTGCCCTAGCTTTCGAAAAAGAATATGTCCAACAGAACAAACTGCAGGCAAGAACAATAGAAGAAACACTACAACTTGGTTGGAAATTACTTGCAAAATTGCCTAAAGAAGAACTCAAACGAATCCGCCCCGAATTTATAGAAAAATATTTACCGCGTTAGATATTTAAACCAATCATTAAGGAAAAACAGCTGTGAAGAAAATAGCGAAAGTTTTTGAAGTGCTTATACTCGGTATGTTTTTAGAAACTTCTCACTTCATTCCCACCTCGGAGGTGGGAATAAAGTTGTAAAATCGGATTCCGTTAAAATAAAGATTGAAACCTTATTATTTTTTTTATATCATGATTTTATATTCTTGTATTAAAGAGGATCTCTGATGCAAAATAAATCGATTATTTACCCGGAAATAGAAGAAGTTTTGAAATTGCCCAATAAAGACGAGGAAATTCGAAAACTTTTCTTAGACTTGCATCCGCGGGAAATCTTTACGCTTTGTGAAGATTTGAAGCCGCAACAAAATGCTCAAATAGTCATTGCATTAAAAAGTCCTTTAGGTATTGAATTTTTTCAACAGTTTAAAACCAAACATCAACGGGGAATTTTCCGCCATTTCTCTAAAGAATGGATGGCTGATATATTGGAAGATATGGCTCCCGATGAAAGAACAGATTTTATAAAAACACTTTCCAAAGAACAAACCGAACAAGTACTGCCTCTTATCGCTCAAGCAGAGCGTAACGACATAAAAAAACTTCTTCAATATAAAGAAGGAACTGCGGGTTCAATACTTACCACGGAATATGCTTTTCTTTCACAAGATATTACAGCAAGTAAAGCCTTGAACCAACTTAGAAAACAAGCTTTTGACAGGGAAACTATTTATTATGTTTATGTTATAGATAGCGAACGGAAACTTCTCGGATTTATTTCTCTAAAAGACATCTTGATTTCAAACGGAAGTAAATTGATTAAGGACATAATGCATCTGAATATTATCAACGCACACATTGATGATGATAAGGAACAAGTGGCAAAAAAATTAGCCGACTATGACTTATTAGCAATACCTATCGTTGATACTGACAATAAACTAATCGGCATTGTAACTGTTGACGATGTAGTAGACGTTATACAGCAGGAGAATACCGAAGATATTTATAAATATGGAGCCGCAGGCGATTATGTTGACTATATGGGGTCCCCGCCCCGCATTATCGCCAAACACAGAATTCTATGGCTACTTGTGTTGGTTGCTATGGGTTTTGTGTCGGGAATGGTAATGGAGAAATATGCCTATCAGTTACAAGCAGTCGTTGCTCTCACCTTTTTTATACCACTTCTTTGTGGTTCTGGAGGAAACGCAGGGACTCAATCATCCACAGTTGTCATTCGAGGATTAGCAACCGGAGAAATTCAAATAAGAGATGTTCTTAAAATTTTCCTGAAGGAACTGTCAATAGGCGGAATAGTCGGCTTAGCCATGGGAATATTGGCAGCATTTAGAGCTCTGGTTTTAAATAAAGACCCTCTCCTGGCAATAACTGTGGGAAGCGCTATGATTGCAACGGTTATCGTAGCAACAACACTGGGAGCTGTGCTACCTCTATTGTTCAAAAAAATGAAACTGGACCCGGCTTTAATGTCCGGTCCGTTTATTGCAAGTATTGTAGATATAGTTTCGCTTTTGGTTTATTTTAGAATTGCCGTGCTGGTTTTTTCATAAAGCTCTAACAGCTTACAACGATGGCTTATTTTTTTAGATGAACTCCACAACGTAAAACATCGGAAAAATGTCTATGTTCCGATTAAATTGATAAAAAATTATTGCTATGTTATTATCCCGACCATGAATCTTTTAGAAGAAAAAGTATTGGTTTTAAATAAACTTTGGCAGGCAATTAATGTATGCAGCGCAAAACGAGCTATATGCTTTCTTTATACAGGACATGCCAAAGTCGTGGAATCTCAAAACAACAATTACGAATTGTACGATTTTCAAAAATGGTTGGAACATTCCCAAAATAATTTTTTATTCGGCAATGCAGCCAACAAGAAGATTCCAAATAACGGTTTTATCCATTCTGTTTCTTGTTCACTCAAAAAACCCAATATAATAATTTTAGGTTTTTATTTGGGTTATCCAAACTTGAGAATTAAGTTGTCCAGAGAAAATATTTATAAAAGAGATAAATATACCTGTCAATATTGCGATAGAAAATTAGACCAGAAAAAGCTAAATATTGACCACATCCTCCCCAGACATAGAGGAGGAAAAACCAACTGGACAAATGTTGTCACTTGTTGTTTTGGGTGTAATTTAAAAAAAGGCGGAAAATTTTTATCTGAAACAGACATGAAACTTTTACAAAAACCCCGCGCACCATTACGTTATCCTTTGCAAAATTTACATATAGAAAAACAAGGACATAAAAGCTGGACTCATTTCGTAGATTTTAATAAGTGGGAAATAGAGATAGGAGAAAACAGGGAACAGTTAACACCTGCCCGCTTCGTAGCAAGCGGGGAATACGGATGACAAGAGACAGACAACAGATGACAGAATGACAGACAACAGATAACAGATGACAGAAAACAGAGAACAGAATACAG
>JAGLSL010000067.1 GCA_023135785.1 bacterium | reverse complement strand
TGGATGGCGATTTGCTCTGTCCCGGTCCGTCGGCCTACAATCATTTTTTCCTCCACGATGCTGCGGATATGGCTGAAGCACTGGACAAAGTCGGTCTGAAGGATGTGGTTCGGGCTGCGGTGGAAGATTTTGACTATACCGACAGTCAATATCTCGATGAGTTGGGTGGAAATATCTACGCATTGTTTTCACATTACAAACTGAATGAGGATGCGGATTGGCTGGAAAAATTTTATCCGCGTATGCTCGAAAAAAGCAAAATACTAAAACGGTTGCGAGCCGAGCAGTTGAAACCGGAATTTAAGGGAACCGTTGCTTACGGCCTCTTGCCGAAGAGTGTAAGTCAGGATAATTTTACGATTCCTGCTTATTTGTATGTCGATAATTGGTGGTCGTTGATTGGCCTTAAAGCGGCGATGGAATCAGCAGTAATTTTAAATAAGCCGGACGATTTACGGTGGCTGACAAATGAGTACAACGATTTGTTAAAGTGTCTTTTGGCGAGTATGGAGATGGTAAAAAAACGTGAGGGAACAGATTTTTATCCGGGTTTTGCAGACGATTGGCCTGCCAAATACAGAAAAGTTGACCAGCTGTATCGTATTTTGGGTGAGACGCAAATGGCCTGGGCGCATCGACCGGCTCTTTTTCCAGGCGAGGCGATGGGAATAGAAATACCTCTGGATGGTTTTAGGGAATCTTATCAGAGCTATTGGGAAAAAGCAGGTGCTTTTTCCGGCTATGATGGTGGCTGGTTCGTGGAATATGAAAATCTTTTCTGGGGCTACAATGTCAAACTTGCCCGGCCGCTTATTTCGCTGGGGATGGAGGATGTGGCTCTTAAAAATCTCAAGTGGAGTTTACAGCATCAATCATGTCCGGGTGCATGGATGGAGGCGATTCCGAGCAAAGTTAACGAAAAAGGATTAAAAGAAGTTAACGACAATGGCGGAATTGTTGGTGATGTTCCGCACGGATGGGTGGCAGCTCATTATGTGCTTTTGCTGCGTGATATGCTTTTACGCGAAACGGACGAAAAAATTATTCTTCTTTCGTGCGTTCCGCCGGCTTGGCTCGAAGATGGCAAGTGTATAGAGATAAAAAATGCACCCACTTTTTTCGGGTTGGTAAGTTATAGTTTGCAGAGCCATTTGAAAGACGACTATTTGAAATTGAATCTAAACTCAGAGAAAGAATTTTCAGGAGGTTTTATATTAAAACTGCCGGTCGAAAAAAATATTCGCAGTGTAAAAATCGACGGCAAAGATTGGAAGGAATTCAAAGAAAAGGAAGTAGAGATTCCTTCCTCGTCAAAAGAGATTCTGGTATGTTATTAATGCCGACACTTTTATGTCGTAAATAAAATTCGAGTGTAAGAAATACTTTAGAAGAAAGGATGAACAGAAAAATGAAGAATGTAAAAGGAACAAAAACAGAAAAGAATCTTCTTGTGGCATTTGCAGGAGAATCGCAGGCAAGAAATAGATACACTTATTTTGCAAGTAAGGCAAAGAAAGAAGGATTTGAGCAGATATCCGGGATATTTCTTGAGACTGCAGAAAACGAAAAAGAACATGCAAAGAAGTTTTTTCAGTTTCTTGAAGGCGGAGATGTGGAAATAACAGCTTCTTATCCTGCGGGTATAATAGGAGATACTGTTACCAATCTTCAAGAAGCGGCTAATGGCGAAAAAATGGAATGGTCGGCTATATACAAGGATTTTGAGAACACTGCAAGAGAAGAAGGATTTGGAGAGATAGCAACTATTTTCAAAGAAATTGCGGAAGTTGAAGCGCATCATGAAGCCCGCTACAGAAAACTACTCAAAAATATAAAAGAAGGCAAAGTATTCAAGAAAGATACAGTAGTCAGATGGAAATGCAGAAACTGTGGCTATGTGCATGAAGGCAAAGAAGCACCCAAGATATGTCCTGCCTGCGCGCATCCACAGAGTTATTATGAGGTTTTTGTTGAGAATTATTAAATGGAGAAATGAATGAATTGTCCTGCATGTAAAGAGCCGATGCTCGTTTTGGAGCTTCAGGAAATAGAGATAGACCATTGTATTTTCTGTGGAGGCATGTGGCTTGACGGGGGAGAATTGGAGCTTTTGCTTGGGACTTCTACGGAAAAGGATAAGTTCCTTATTTCTTTCCAAGTAGACAAGAATACAAAAGAAAAGGCGAGGAAATGTCCTATATGTTCAAAGAGAATGGAAAAAGTTCTTTGCGGGTTGGATGAAAAAGTATGCATAGATAAATGCAGGAAGGGAGACGGGCTCTGGTTTGACAAGGGAGAGCTTGAAGAAATTATCAAAATAGGCTCTTTTGATAAGGGTAATCGCGTTTTGGATTTGCTTAAAGATATGTTCGGGGAAAAAGAATAGTTTTTTAAAAATAAGAAAGGAGGAAAAAATGTCCGTGGGGATTATTTGGGGGATTGTGTTTGGATTAGTTTTTGCTTCTGTTTTTTCTTTCGTAGGAATTTACAATGCGCTCGTGGGTTTGAGGAATCAGGTGAAAAATGCTTGGTCGCAGATTGATGTCCAATTAAAGCGAAGACATGATCTTATCCCGAATTTAATAGAGACTGCAAAGGGATATATGCAGCATGAAAGAGATACATTGGAAAATATTACAAAAGCAAGAAGCAGTGCAATGGGCGCCCAGAGTATGGGAGATAAAGCCAAGGCAGAAAGTTCTTTGAGCGGCGCTATGGGAAAGTTTTTTCTCGTAGTAGAGAATTATCCTGACCTTAAAGCGAATCAGAACTTTCTGGCTTTGCAGGAAGAGTTGACTTCAACGGAGAACAAGATATCTTTTTCGAGACAGAGTTATAACGACCAGGTTCTTTTTTTCAATAATAAAATTCAGATGGTTCCTTCAAATATTGTAGCAGGCATGTTTAATTTTAAATCCGAAGAATTTTTTGAATTGGAAGACCAGAAAGAAAAAGCTGTTCCAAAAGTAGATTTTTCATCATAGGGATGGAGAATCAAATTCAAAAAGAGGTTAATGGGTAGCGGTTAGGGTTACGTAAAGCTTTTTAAAATTCGAAGCACGAAATTCCCCCTAGAAATTGCTCTGCAATTTCAGGGACTAAGTCCTCGGAATTCTTCGAATTCCAGAGGGGAAATACGAAACAATATCAAATGACAGAAATCCGAAATTCAAAACAGTTTAGGATTTTGAAAACTCAGATTTAGAATTTGTTTCAAGTTTCGATATTCTCCCCCTATATTTCTCTTGTACCCGAAGAGTGCTTTCTTTGAAATCATCGGGTATTGAAATGAAACAGGGGGACTAGGGAATTTCGGATTTAATAAAAACATGTGGGAATTAATAAGAGCAAATAAAAGAAAGTCCATAATTCTTTTTTTCTGTATGGGCATATGCCTTCTTTTATTAGGATATTTAATTGGCGCCGCTTTTTATCCTAAAAGCGGAGGTATCTTTGGTCTTTCTATAGCCGCAGCGCTCTGGTTTATCATGTCGCTTGCCAGCTATTTTTCGGGTGATTCTATAATCCTTACTATGAGTGGCGCAAGGGAAGTTACTCCTGAAATTCATCCGCAACTTTTTAATATCGTAGAGGAAATGAAGATTGCGGCAAATTTACCTGCTATGCCGCGAGTTTACATAATAGACGACCCTGCTCCCAATGCTTTTGCTACAGGTACCAAACCTAATAAATGTGCTATTGCAGTAACTGCTGGCCTTCTTTCCAGATTAAACAGAGACGAACTGCAGGGTGTTGTAGCACATGAAATGTCGCATATAATAAATAGAGACGTGCTTTTTGTTACATTTGCCGGAGTATTATTGGGAAGTATCGTGCTTATATCTCAAATATTTTTAAGAAGTATGTGGTATTCTTCCGGCTCGTCCAGAAGATATCGCGCAGGGGGAAAAGGAGGAGGGCAGGCACAACTTATTATATGGGCAGTTGCTATTGTCTTTGCTATATTAGCTCCTGTTTTTGCGCAACTTCTTTATTTTGCTTTGTCCAGGAAAAGAGAATATTTAGCTGATGCTTCCGGCGCAAGATTAACCAGATATCCCGAAGGATTAGCTTCTGCGCTTGAAAAAATTTCTAGAACACGTCTTAATCTTGCTTCTGCAAATAAAGCTACTGCGCCGATGTATATCATAAATCCAATCAAAAAAATGGGGGCAATAGGACTTTCGGATATGACCAGCACTCATCCACCTACTTCAGAGAGAATAAGAATATTGCGCGGTATATCCCAGGGGGTTAATTATTCAAATTATCAAAAAGCTTTCTCTGCTATTAAAGGAGGAACATCTCCTATTATTCCTGCTTCAGGAATTAAGGATTCTAAGATTATACCTATACGTAAAGCTTCTGTGGAACCGAATCAAGAACATAATAAAAAGAAAGACGCAAGAGAAATAGGGGATTTAATAAGAGCGGTTAACAAGTTTGCATTTTTGGTATGTGCTTGTGGATTGAAAATTAAAATCCCTCCCGATTTTAATAAGCCGCATATAAATTGTCCAAGGTGTAGGCGTGATATTGAAGTGCCTCTTGGAGAATTGGCTGTTTTAGCAGCTGCCGGAGTTGTTCTGTCTTCGGATAGTGGTAAAAAAGAACAGAAGAAGGCGGTGGATTCCAAACCACTTACATATAAAAGAAAAGGGGCAGGATGGGAGAGTGTGACTTGTTCTTGCGGCAGATTAAGGCAGATTTCCCCAAAATTCTTAGGTTCCCGTATTATTTGTAACGATTGCGGAAGAAAGATAAATATTGTAAACTAAAAGGCAAATTAATAAACTTTCTAAAAAGGAGGTATTATTATGGCAATGGATGAGAAACAGGAAAAAATGTGGGCGATGTTGTGTCATATCTCAGCTTTGGCAGGATTCATTATTCCATTTGGTAACATTATTGCACCATTAGTTATATGGTCAATGAAAAAGGCAGATTCGCCTCTTGTCGACGACCAGGGGAAAGAATCACTTAATTTTCAGATAACTATGACAATTGCTGCTATTGTTGCGTGGATTTTAATAGTCATCGTAATTGGATGACCTCTTTTGATTGCTTTGGGAATATTTAACCTGATAATGGTAATCATTGCCGGTATCAAAGCCAATGATGGCGAAAAATATCGCTATCCTGTAAATATACGCTTTATAAAATAGTAAAATTGTAGTGACCGACCCGCCCGCATAGTATAGTAGTATATTAATTTGGCATTCTAGTATGTAGAGATTCCCGCTTAAAGATTGCGGGAATGACACATTATCAGAAATTAATATTACAATGCAGTAGTAGTTGAGTTTACTCGACAAGAATGAAAGGCAAAGCAAGCTTTGCCACTACAAAAAACCCTGCAAGATAATTTTATCTTGCAGGGTTTAATTTTTTTATCTTTAATTTGTATTTTCCCTCTGGAATTTCTTTGAAATTCCGAGGACTTGGTCCCTGAAATTCTACGAATTTCTAGGGGTGATATTTAATATTTGATTTTTTATTTCTCCTTTAACACTGCCTGTGCTGCGGCAAGTCGTGCTATAGGAACTCTGAAAGGTGAGCAGGAAACATAATTCATTCCCACTCTATGACAGAATTCAACTGATGCAGGGTCGCCACCATGTTCGCCGCAGATGCCGATTTTTAAGTCTTGCTTTGTCGAGCGGCCTTTCTTTATTGCTATCTCTACCAATTGTCCCACACCTTCTTCATCAATTGTCTGGAATGGGTCGTGTGTTAAGATGCCTTGGTCGATATATTCCGGCAGGAATGTACCTGCATCATCTCTGCTGTAGCCGAATGTCATTTGGGTCAAGTCATTTGTTCCAAAGGAGAAGAAAGCGGCCTCTTCGGCTACTTTATCTGCTGTTAATGCGGCTCGTGGTATTTCTATCATTGTTCCAACAGAATATTTGACTTCTACACCATATTTTTCTATGACTTCTTTTGCAGCAGTTTCAACGACTTTTTTCTGGTTTACAAGTTCTGCTTTTGTCCCGATAAGAGGAATCATAATTTCAGGATATACTTTTATTCCCTTCTTTGTAAGTTCGCAGGCGGCTTCTATAATTGCTTTTGCCTGCATTGCTGTTATCTCGGGGTAGGTAGTACCCAACCTGCATCCTCTATGTCCAAGCATTGGGTTTAATTCGTGCAGTGAGTTAACCTTTGCCTTTACAGCTTCGGGTGTCATTCCCAACTGTGTTGATAGTTCTTGTTGGCTCTTATCATCGTGTGGTAGGAATTCATGTAAGGGCGGGTCAAGAGTTCTTATTGTTACCGGCAAACCATCCATTGCTTCAAAGATACCCATAAAATCTTTCTTCTGAAATGGAAGGAGTTTATCAAGGGCTTTCTGTCTGTCTTCTTTTGTATTTGCAAGAATCATTTCTCGCATTGGTGTTATTCTATCGGGACCGAAGAACATATGTTCTGTTCTGCATAGTCCGATTCCCTGTGCGCCAAACTTGCGCGCTGTTGAAGCATCTTCAGGATTGTCAGCATTTGTTCTTACTCCGAGTTTCCTTATCGTATCTGCCCAACTCATTAATTCTTTGTAATCGCTGTTACTTTCCGGGTCTGCAGGAAGTAGTTCCAGTACTCCTTCATAAACTACTCCTTTTGTTCCGTTTAGGGTAACCCAATCACCTTCTTTGAGTTGTTTTCCTTCAACAGTCAGTGTTTTTTCTCGGGCATTGATGTTTATTGCCCCTGCGCCGACTATACAGCATTTTCCCCAACCTCTTGCAACGAGCGCGGCGTGTGAAGTCATCCCGCCTTTTGCCGTAAGAATTGCTTGGGCAACGTGCATTCCATGAACATCTTCGGGACTTGTTTCATTTCTAACAAGAATAACTTTCTTGCCGTCTTTTGCCCAATCCTCTGCTGTATCTGCTGTGAATACAATCTGTCCGTTTCCACCACCGGGACCTGCCGGAAGACCTACCGCAAGTTTCTTTGCGGTCTTTTCTTTTTCTGGGTCTATCATGGGATGAAGAAGTTCATCCAGTTGCGTGGGTTTTACTCTCATTAAAGCTTCTTCTTTTGTTATAAGACCTTCATTGCACATATCAACAGCCATTTTTATTGCAGCTACACCATTCCTTTTACCTGTTCGCGTCTGTAACATATAAAGTGTACCTTCCTGCATTGTAAACTCTATATCCTGCATATCGCGGTAGTGTTTTTCAAGTTTGTTCCGTATTTCAACAAGTTGGTTGTAAAGTTCAGGCATAAGTTCTTGAAGAGATGGCAGATTTTCTGATGTTATAGTTTTGGAATCTTCGTTAATTGCCTGTGGTGTGCGAGTGCCTGCAACGACGTCTTCGCCTTGTGCATTTACTAAAAATTCACCATAAAATTTATTGTCGCCTGTAGCCGGATTTCTGGTGAAAGCAACACCTGTTGCAGAATTATCTCCCATATTTCCGAATACCATTGTCTGAACGTTTACTGCTGTTCCCCATATTTCAGGGATACCTTCTATTTTCCTGTAAGACTTGGCTCTCTTTCCGTTCCAGGATTGAAAGACTGCTGATATTGCGCCCCAAAGTTGTTGTTTTGCATCATCCGGAAAATCTTTCTTCAGTACTTCTTTTACTTTTGCCTTAAAAATTTCACAGAGCTTTTTAAGATCTTCAGCATCAAGGTCGGTATCGTTTTTGACTCCCTTTGCTTTCTTCATTTCGTCCATTGCTTCTTCAAGTTGATGTCGTATGCCTTTGCCTTCTTCCGGTTCAATTCCCGAAGATTTTTCCATAACTACATCTGAATACATCATCATAAGACGGCGGTATGCGTCGTAAACAAATCTTTCTTCTCCGCTTTTCTTCAAAAGACCAGGAATGGTTTTAGAGGTGAGTCCTATGTTTAGAACTGTTTCCATCATACCGGGCATAGATATTCTGGCTCCTGAACGGACAGAGAAAAGAAGAGGATTTTCAGGGTTATCAAATCCCATACCTGTAATCTCTTCCACTGTTTTCAATGCCTGATTCACTTCCTCGTCAAGAGTTTCAGGGTAGTTGCTGCTGTTTTTCATAAAATGTGTGCAGACATCGGTTGTAATGGTAAATCCCGGAGGAACAGGTATGCCCAAATTAGCCATTTCAGCTAAATTGGCTCCTTTGCCTCCCAAAAGATTTTTCATATCAGCTTTACCGTCTGCTTTACCGCCTCCGAAAGAATATATGTACTTCTCTCTCATGTTGTAATACCTCCATTGTTTTAGTTAATATAGGTTAATATTGCCTGCCTGTCGGCAGACATAGTTAACATAGGTTAAAAAAAGTTGCTTTTTTTAACAGGTCAAATATTTCATTTTTTTGAGATTTTAAAAGTTCCATATCATTGCTCTTATTATTTTGCAACCCTGCCCGACAATATTTGGCAGGCGGGCATTATTAACTGTTATTAACCCTGCCTCGCCATTGATTTAATGGCGGGCGTTTTTTAACTATTGTTAACTTTTTTATTTCCGGTAAATCTTTAAACGCTTTGTCTATCTTTTCCTTAGGGTAAGAATGGTATTTAATCTCAATTAACATCAAATTTCTTTTGTAAATATTCTTTTAATTTATCTATATCTATTCTTTCCTGTTGCATTGTATCTCGCTCGCGAACGGTAACTTGTTTGTCTTCCAGTGATTCTACATCTACAGTTACGCAGAAAGGGGTTCCGACTTCGTCTTGTCTTCGGTAAAGTTTGCCTATGGCTCCGGTATCGTCATAAACGGTAACAAGAATTTTCTTCAAGTTTTGCGCTATTTCTTTTGCAAGCTTCACTATTTCAGGGCGGTTTCTTAAAAGCGGCAGAATTGCCACTTTTACGGGTGCTAAATCTTTATGTAGTTTTAAAACTACACGTAAATTATCCTTGACCTTCTCTTCATGATAAGCATCAACCAGAAATGCCAATACGCTTCTATCTACACCACCTGAGGGTTCAATGATATGAGGAAAAAACTTCTCTTTTTTGACGTTATCAAAATATTGAAGGTCTTTGCCGCTGAATTTGGAATGTTGTTTTAAGTCGAAATCGGTACGGTTGGCTATACCCTCAAGTTCACTCCAGCCAAACGGAAAAAGATATTCAATATCTGTGCACGCTTTGGCATAATGCGCCAATTCGTTTGCTTCATGTGGACGTTTGCGTAATTGGTCTTTATTAATTCCCAGATTAATATACCAGTTAAACATTAATTCTATCCACTCTTCTAATTTTTTGTCTGCCTCTTCGGGACGCACAAAATATTCTATTTCCATTTGCTCA